>NZ_CP107872.1 GCF_041432505.1 Streptomyces virginiae | reverse complement strand
TACCTGAGCGCTGGCGCGCTCAGGAGGGAAGCCCTTCGCTGCGCTTCCGGGCGGGCTTCGCTGACGCTTCGCCAGATTCCCGCGCTCGCGCGGGAATCGACGTCCGCAAGCGGACGTCCAGGGGAAGGCCCGGCGCAAGCGCCGGGCCGGTGGCGCTGACGCATCACCAGATGACCGCGCAAGCGCGGTCATCGACGGGCCTTCGGCCCGTTGGGGCGTCCGCTGACGCTCCCACTCCTGGTCCTTCCGGCTTCGCCTCCAGGACCTGGGCCCGCTGCCGCGGGCCGGCTGGCAGCGGTGAGGGGCCGGGGGTGGTCTGTCGGGTGCCGGCGGCGATGTCAGTGGCCCCGGCTAAGGTCCGCTTCGACGGGGCCGGTGGCGAAGCCTCCAGCACTGGAAACCCAACGGCATAAACCTCCCGGTCTGCGCGGGGGTGGTCACGACCCAACCGGCGGCCGGGGAAAAAGGGCCATGCAAACGCTTGCCAGCGCCAGCCCCGTCCTCAACCCAGTTCAGGAAGCAGCAGGTGGCTGGGACCGGTACCGCTGCCGTCCGCGATCCTGCGGCCTGGCTGTCAAGGACTGGTCATCCACTCCTGGCCCGGGATGAACTCCTCCCACATGCCGCCCCAGGACCATCCGCTGTACATGAGCAACGGGCGACTCAGAACAGCGTCGCCAACCTGCACTCTGCGCACGACAAGACCGAGCTGCTGCAGTGCCGGGTCTCCGGATGGAAGCCAGGAGAACCGCAGACCTTGCTCCTCCGCATAACCGAGCAGGCGTTGCACCGTTTGGGACCGCGCCTGTTCGACCGGTTGTCCGACCAAGGGAATGCCTCCCAGAGTGAGCTGCGGGCCTGTTGCGGCGGACAGACCCACCGCAGCCAGGTGGCCAGCATCCGTGTAGTAGGCCATGACCCCCCGATCTTGAAAGTGCTCATGCCCTTCACGGCGCTCTCCCCCGCCTATGGTCCGCTCGCCGAACGCCTCCGCGACTTCGTCCGACCTCATGCCGAACTCGAGCGGTCCGACAGCAACCAGCGGGCTCCACGCCCACTGCTCCCTGTCCTCGTTCTTCTTGACTCGCCACATGCCCACTCCTACCCCCGGGAGAGCGAAGGGCCCACTGGCAGAGGGCCCGTTCAAGTACAGTCATCAGTATGCATCACGGCGGAGATGCGGCGTGTAGCTGTGTAGGATCCCGAGAACACCACAACCCCTCCCCCGGCGGGTCTGTCCCACCGCTTCGATTTCACGGAGTGTCGAATGCAGAAGTCTGGTGACATCGTGCTGCGTCCTCACCAGGAGGAGGCGGTGGAGGCCATTGTCCGAGGGCTGGATATTCCTCCTGGGAAACACATTCCGGAGGCGGGTCTGCGGGCCACGGTGGTGGCCGCGTGCGGGACCGGGAAGACGTTCATGGCGGCCGCGGCGGCGCTCCGGCTCGCCCGGCACGGCCGGGTCCTGGTGCTCCTGCCGACCCTCGATCTCCTCACGCAGACGGTGCGGGAGTGGCGGCTGGCCGGGCACACCGGGCCGGCTGTCGCGGTGTGCTCGCTGGAGGACGACCCTCAGCTGTGGCAGCTCGACGTCCGGACCACGACGTCGGCGCCCCAGCTCGGGCTCTGGCACGGCCGCGGCCCCGTCACGGTGTACGCCACGTACGCCTCGCTGCCGGTCATCGCCGAGGCCCACGAGGGCGCGTACGGGCTACCGATGGACGTCTTCGACCTGGTGATTGTCGACGAGGCGCACCGCACGTCGGGGTCGGCGGGGAAGGCGTGGGCGGACGTCCACCGGCAGGAGGTCATCCCCGCAATGCGCCGGCTCTACATGACCGCGACCCCGCGGATCTGGATGGAGCGGGCGCCGAGGTCCCAGGAGCGGGAGCGGGAGGAGGCTCGCCGGCGCGCGGCGGAGGAGCGTCGGGAGCGTGAGGAGGCCGAGGCGGAGGGGCGGATGTGGGTGGCGCGGCCGCGGTGGGACCGGCTGCCGAAGGACCTCGCGTGCTCGATGGACGATGTGCGGGTGTTCGGGCCTGTTGTTTATGAGCTTTCGCTTGCTTCGGCTATTTCCCGGGGGCTTTTGGCGAAGTATCAGATCGTGGTGGCGGAACTCACCGACCCCGTCGTCACTCCACAACGGCTGAACAGTGAAGAGCGGTACGAGGAACAGTTGCGGGGGCAGCGGCTCGCGGCGGTGCAGACCGCGTTGCTGGAGACGATGGCGGCGTACGGGCTGCAGACCACCATCACGTTCCACCACCGAACCATGGAGGCAGAGGCCTTCGCCGTAGGGCTGGAGCGGGTCGCCGCGCGGCTGCACGCCGTCGACCCGGGGCGGCATCCCGAGCGGGTGTGGTCGGGCTGGTTGTGCGGGGAACACCAGGGCTCTCACCGGCAGTCCGTGCTCGCGGAATTCGGTCGCAGGGCCGGGCGTGCCGTGCTCTCGAATTGCCGGGTCCTGGGCGAGGGCGTCGATATTCGGGCCACGGACAGTGTGGCTCTGATCGATCCGAAGGGGTCGGCCGTCGATATCGTCCAGGCGATCGGGCGGGCTTTGCGGCAGAAGCCCGGCGAGGGGAAGATGGCCACCCTTATCGTGCCCGTGTTTCTGCGGGAGGGTGAAAATCCTGAGGACATGCTTTCGTCGAATTCCTATAGGCCTTTGGTACGGGTTTTGGCGGGATTGCGGGCGCATGATGAAAAGGCTGTGGAAATGCTCGCTATTCCTCAGGCGAATCAGAAAAGGATCGTGGACCCGTCGCGGCCGGTCGGGAAGGCGCCGGAGGAGGGTGAGGAGGAGTCACGGCTGCTGCTGAAGTTCGCGACGCCGCGGGACCCGGCGCTGATCGCGAAGTGGATCAGCTACCAGGTGATCAACACCGAACGGCAGGACTGGCGTCGGGGCGCCGAGGCCGCCTACCGGTACCGGCAGCGCGAAGGGGATCTGGACGTCCCGTACGAGCACGTGGAGGAGGCGGGGGCGTTCCCGCTCGGCAGGTGGCTGTCGGACCAGCGGCGGGCGTACCGGGCCGGGACGATGACCGGGGAGCGGGCGGCCGAGCTGGAGGATCTGGGGGTCGTGTGGGACACCGCCGACGCCGGTTTCGAGGCCAACCTCGGGGCGGCGCGGGCCTACTACGAGCTCCACGGGAGCCTGGCCGCGCCGCGGGGCGTGGCGATCATGGACGTCCAGGTCGGGCAGTGGCTCACGAACATCCGCCGCCCCGGCGGGCTCGGGAAGGACCCCGTACGCGCGGAGCGGCGGGCCGCTCAGCTGGCCGCGATCGATCCGGACTGGAACCCGGCCGTGCTGGGGTGGACGGTGGACTGGCAGCGGCACTACGCCTACCTCGCCCAGCTCCTCGCCGACGGCGCGCGGCCGGCCGCGATCGTCCCCGGCGTGACCCGGCACGGCGACGACATCGGACGCTGGCTCGCCGCGCAGCGCAGGAACTGGGACCGGCTGAACACCGAACAGCAGCACCGGCTCGGTGCGCTCGGCGTAGGACCCCAGAAGGCTGCGCGGGCTCGCAAGGCCGCGGCGAAGACGACTACGGCGTCCGGGCCGCGCGCGGGCGGTACGGCGTTCCAGACGGGTCTGGAGGCCCTTCAGCAGTACATCGCGCGGAAAGGCGGGATGCCGGGGCGGGCCGTCGTCGAACGGCTGCCCGACGGGACGGAGCACCGCACCGGCATCTGGATCGGCAACCAGAAAGCCCGCCGTGACCGGCTCGACGCGGCGCAGCTCGCCGCACTCGCCAACCTCGGCATCGAATGGGCGCAGTAGGCGCCGTCGGGTTGGTTCCTCGCGCTGGCCCCCGCAGACCAGCGCGAGGAGCTGTGGTCTATCGCCGGAAGCCTCTCCGGGGGTCCCGGATGCCGGGGCTTGGAGGACGGCTGCTCGACGTGCACTGGGCGCAGTAGGCGCGCGAGCGCAGCACGCCGGTGGCGGTCAGCCCCCAGGGCGGCCGTAGGCCAAGGGCCCTGCAGGCGCGCCACGCCGACCACCCGCGAAACGACACACGCCTGCACCACACAAACGCCACGCCCCGACTCAACACCCCCGCACGCTAGTGAAAAAGCCCGTCGCCGGACCAGTGAAGAATCCGCGACGCCCATCAGTGGAGCCTGATCTGGTGCGGGTGCACAATCCGGCCGCGCCGCTCTCCGCGCGTGTGCCCGAGGGGTGACTCGCCGCGGGGTGTGTGGTTCTGGCTTACGGTCAGTGCGCTGGAGCCCCTGCTGGCCAGGGCCAGGCTGGGGCAGGTGGGTGCGGCGGAACGGGCGGCAGCGGCCGAGATCGAGCTTCCCGTCACGCAGTCGGGGGCGAGCCCTCGCCGACAAGTCCGGGCACTGTCGGGCGGCGCGTGAGTCGCAACAGCCTGGCGTTCGCGCGGGCCGGGGCCTGCGCGCACTGCAGCGTAGGACGCCGGGTGACGGTGTCCCAGTCCCCCGTGAGCCAACAGGCTGACGCCAACGGGGTGCCGCTACAGGGTCCGCCCGGCGCCGGAAGGGGGTCCTGCCTGGGGGCATGCCGAGCGGGCTGGCCGGTCCGGCAGGTACGCCGCAGATTCCTCCGGGTGAGGTCGCGGCCGACGGCCCGGCAGATCCTCTCGATCTCCGCGGCAGGTTCGGGCAGCACCACGTTCCAGAGCCTCGCGGTCTTGTCGTCGCTGCCCGTGGCGAGGGTGCGGCCGTCGGGGCCGAACGCCACCGACCACACCTCGTCGGTGTGCCCGCGCAGCACGGCACGTGTCCGGCCTGCGGCCAGATCCCACAAGCGGGTGGTCTTGTCGGCGCCGGCAGTGGCGAGGGTGCGTCCGTCAGGGCTGAACGCCACCGATGCGACGTTGCCGGTGTGGTCGGAGAGACGTCGGTGCAGGGGGAGCGCTGCGACGGTGTGCAGGGCGGCCGCAGACTCCGGGGTGTCGTCGGTGCGGTACACCTCTACGGCGAGCAGGGAGGCGAGTTCCGGGTTGGTGCGGATGAGCGTGCCGGACTGCGCGGCGAGTTGCCTGGAGAGGGCCTGGCGCTGCTGGGCGACGGCGGTCCGACGCTGCACGAATGCGAAGCCTCCCGCCAGAACGGCCACGACGAGCAAGCCGGCCAGGATCGCGTTGAGGCGTCTGCTACGCCGGATCCCTGCCTGCTGGCGTTGCCTGCTGGCCGCGAGGTAGGCCGCGATGTCTCCCGGGAGGCGTCGCTGGTGCGACCATTCCAAGCCTTCGGCGAGGGCGGTTCCGTCGAGCAGGTCTCCCGGATCGTTTCCCTCGGCGTAGCGGGCCCTGCGTTCGCGGGTACGGTCGAGCCACTGCTGGAACCGGTGGTCCTGGCCGACCCAGTCGCGCAGCGCGCCCCAGTCGCGGATGAGGGCGTCGTGGATCAGCTCGGCCACCGGGCGGCCGGGCGGTGCGTCGTGCGCGTCGCGGTGCTCGGGCGTCCGGAGCGTCTGGGTGGTGATGATGCGGTGCTGCGTGAGGGTGGCGATGGCGGCGTCGACCGCCCCCCTGCCGTCGGCGGCCCCCGCGCCGTCGGAGGTGTCATCGGGGTCGGATGCCAGGTCGCGCAGTTCGTCAAGCGGGATCTGCGCGCGGATCGCGGGAACGTTGCGGGCCCGGTCGGCGGGTCGTACCAGGGAGGTCAGGACGCGCTGCGCGATGGGCCGCTGCTCGGGGGACAGTTGGCCGAGGGCGGTGTCGCACCAGGTGGTCAGGCTTCCTGTCACCGCTCCGATCCGCTGGTAGGCGTCGTGCGTGAGGTATCCGTCCGTGCGCCGCTGCCACAGCTGACTGAGCGTTAGCTCCAACAGCAGAAGCACGGTGGCGGGTGCCTGGCGGGCTGATACCCCTTCGGGGGTGGTGGCCAGGACGTCGGAGATGATCTGCTCGGGCAGCCCGGCCTGGAAGTGGAGTCCCACGTCCTGGGCGGGCAGGGTGATGATGTCGTGCAGGTCCTGTCTGCTCAGGGTGCCCGGCACGTTGAGCAGTCCCGGCATGGCGGCTTCCAGCAGTCCTGGGGCCGAGGCGGCCGGCCGTGGGTAGAAATCGTCACGCATGATCAGGATCACGTGGAGCTCGGTGTTCGAGGTGACCGCCGCGGTGATCTGGTCCGCGACGCCGAGGCGGGTGGCCGACTGGGTGAGGAGCTCTTCGAACTGGTCGATGACCAGCACGACGCGCTGACGGCCGGGCTCGGCCGCGAGTCGGCGGCTGACGGCCGCGGCGATCCCGTCGGTGGCGGCCCCGGCCAGGCCGGCGCGTTCCAGCTCTGCAGGCAGGTCCTGCCGGGGCCGGACGAGGACGGGCAGCCAGTGGTCGCTGGCCGCCAACGCGCCGGCGGCCAGCGCCCGCAGCACACCCGCCTGGATCAGCGACGATTTACCCGAACCGGATGGTCCGAGCAGCAGGGTCAGGCCGTGCTGCCGGGCCAGGTTCGCGAGCACCTGCTCCACCGCGTCCCGCCGCCCCTCGAACCACTGGGCGTGCTCCGCGGTGAACGGCTCCAGCCCCCGGTACGGGCACACCTCCCGCTCCGCGAGTTCCGGCCAGGTCTCCCTCAGCACCTGGGTGGGCGTGACGTAGGCGATGCCCTGCCCCCGTTCGTGCTCGTCGGGGGCGGTGATCTCGGCGAGCATGCCGATGACCAGGCCGGTCACCTCGTCCAGGACCGGCCCGCCGCTGAACCCTGTGGTGAGGTCGTTCGCCCCGGTCAGCTGGAGATGCGCACCCCTGTGCGCGGTGGCGGGCAGCAGGTCACCGGACACGCCGAAGCCGAAGTGCCCCTCCCGCGGGGCCTGGGCGGGGAATCCGAATGAGCGCACCTGATGGCCCCGGGACCCTGCCGCTGAGCCCAGCGGGAGCGGGGCCGTCCCCGGCGGTACGGCGGGAAGCCGGATGAGGGCCACGTCCTCCCCCGGCTCGCGCCATGCTTCGGCCATGACGCGGCCCTCGGACCGAGCAGCGCCTGCCGTATGTGGGAAGACGAGCGTCACGCTGTCGCCGGGGCCGCCTCCTGCGGCCCGGACCACATGCGCGCAGGTGACCAGGACGTCCGCGGCGACAAGGAAGCCGGCCCCCGCGACCTCCCCGTCCGGGCCTAGGATCTGCGCGACGGCCAGGGGCAGTCTCGACGCACGGTCGGCTTCCACCGGATCAGCCCTCGCTCTCATCCGGGCCGCGCCGGACGGACCCGGTCTGCTCCCATCTGACCGTCACCATCAGGTGGCAGTGGGCGCCCGTCTTGGTGATCACGGCCCCGGCCTCGACCGCGAGGTCGACTCCGAACTCGACGGTGATCTCGTCGGGTCCCGCCTTGCGCAGTTGTTCGAGTGCGGCGCGCGCGGCCCGGGTGACCGGTTCGAGGGCGTCTTCGAGGCTCCCCGGCAGATCGCGAATGGCGTCGCTGACGCGACCGGCCTTGACAGGTCCGTCCGGGGCGGCCGGGGCCTCGATCAGCACGAAGCCCCCGCCGTCCAGAGGAATCCGGGCCAGAGGTGCCACGGCTCCTCCTGCAACGCTGAAAGGCTCACGCTGGGATCCCCGTCAGCCTCGTCCGCCCCGCCGGGGAGCGCATCCGGGATTAGGCCGGACGCCTCCGGACATCTGCGCCGACAGGCCGGCCGGATCCTGTCTGCGACATTGCCCGTCCGCGCTCGTGCCCACACCCGGGCGGCCCCAACAGCCAGTGCAGTTGGGTACCGGGCCCCGCGGCGCATCTCGAAAACACGACACCCCGGTAGGGTTAAATCCAACATCTAGATGGGGTTAATTTTGCTAGAGTTCGGGGTGGAGGTGGGCCATGCCGAGCCAGGAAGAGCTGTTCGACGCGGTGGACGCACTGCTGGAGGGCGAGCTGCGGTTGCCGTCGCCGGCGGAGCGGGCGCGGCTGCGTGAGGCGGCCGGTGTCACGCAGGCCCGGCTCGCGGCCGCGTTGAAGTCGACGCCGCAGACGGTGAAGAACTGGGAGAACGGCCGCTCCGAGCCGCGCCCGCCGCGGCTTCAGGCGTATCTGCGGCTGCTGGACGGCTGGGCCGAGCGGTACCCCGCGCCGGCCGCCTCCGAGTCCGCGCCCGCTCCGGTTCCCGTGCCCGCTCCGGTTCTGGAGGCGTTCGCCGGCCCCGTGGAGCAACCCACCGAGCCGGCCGGGCACGCCAAGGCCACCATCATTGCTGCACCGGATCCGGTCGTAAAGGCGCCCTTGGAGGCGGTCAGGCCCCGGGCGACGTCGCGCCGCCTGGCGGGGAAAGCCGCCGGGCAGCCAGCCGTCGACCCGCGGTTCCCGCACGGCCCGCTCGCGGTCCTGGACGGTGACGGGAGCGCGTACGGCGTGGACGGGATCGTCCTGGACTGCCCGGCCGCCAACATCCCGGAGTTGGTCGAGTGGACGCTGAAGGAGTCCGGGCTAGGGGCGCCGCGCCTTAATCGCAACGGCAAGGACTCCGACCCGCTGATCGTGCTCACTGCGGCCGCCGCCGTACGGCTGGGCCTGCCCGAGCTGCTGGAGGGCCACGAGCAGCGTCGCTCCCTGCGTTTGGAGGACGACCACCCGGTCTGCAAGCAGCTCGCGAAGGCGAAGTGGAAACTGACGCAGCGCGGCTTCGGGCCGTGGGCGCGTGTCTACCGCCCCGCGCAGGCGGGGCAGCGGCAGTGCGTGCAGCTCGCGATCCTGTCCTGGGACGCGCTGGACGCCCGGGCGTGGCCCGGTGTCGCGGGCATGGAGCCGGCCGACATCGCCCGCGTGCTGGGTACGTACGCGGCCCGGGTGATCACACCCCGCGGCTCCACCGCCACCTCCGGGCTGGAGTTGATGACCGCGTTGCGGCCGCCGACCCGCGCCGTGAAGAACGAGACCACGGGCGCGTGGGAGTCCGCCTACAACCCGGGTTCGCTCGGTACCGAGCTGATGGACCCTGCCCCGCCGGAAGCCCCGCAGGAGCACCCGGTCGCGCAGGGGTGGAGCGGCGGCTTCCTGGACGAGGAGGCCTACCAGTGGGTGCGGGACCCTCAGCTGCTGTCGGATGAGGAGTGCTTGCGGCCGTACGCGATCGGCCTGGATCTGAACACCGCGTTCCTCGCCGCGGCCGCGCGCCTGGTCGTCGGCCTGTCCGCACCCGACCACTTCCACGCGCCGAAGTTCAACAAGAAGATCCCCGGGTCCTGGCTGGTGGACTTGTCCGGTATCGAGCTGGACCCGCGGCTGCCGTCGCCGTTCACGCCGTCCGGTCAGCGGCCGACGGGGCCGGCCTGGTACCAGACCCACACCCTCGCCTACGCCCAGGAACTCGGCTTCGACGTCGCCCCGATCGAGGCGTTCCTGCGCAGGGAAACGGGTGCGTACCTGGATCCGTGGCACGACCGCCTCAAGACCGCGTACGTCGAAACACTTGCCGAGCTGGGTGTGACCGCCGAGCTGGACGACCGGCAGTTCCTCGCCGCGATGGAGCAGCACAAGCAGGTCGACCCCGGGATGGCGGCCGTGCTGGCGGCGATCAAGGCGACGGTCAAGGGCGG
Source organism: Streptomyces virginiae (assembly GCF_041432505.1). Lineage (GTDB taxonomy): Bacteria > Actinomycetota > Actinomycetes > Streptomycetales > Streptomycetaceae > Streptomyces > Streptomyces virginiae_A. Next base: position 227,801 of record NZ_CP107872.1, on the reverse strand, counting down.
TGTCGGCAAGCTGCGCGAGCGCCCGCAGGGGCGGCACTACCGCGACGGGGAGCGGTGGCCGGCGCTGGAGCGGCCGACCTGGCGCCCCGACATCCGGGCGGCGGTCATCTCCAAGGCGCGGGTCAACATGCACCGCAAGATGGCCAACACGGCGAAGGCCACCGGGCAGTACCCGCTCGGTGTGCTCTCCGACTGCGTCGTCTACGCGTCGTCCGGGCCCTCCCCGCTCGACTTCCTGCCCTACACCACCTCCGGCAAGCCGCTCCCGGGCGCCTTCCGCCTCGGGACGACGCCTGGCCTCGCAAAGGTCGAAGGCATCCAGGAGATGGCGTGGGCCGTGGACCTCATGGAGAAGGGCCTGAACCCGGCCCGCCACATCAAGGGCGGCGACGCCGTCACGGACGAAGGAGAATAGAAACCGTGGGGGACATCGAGGACGCTCTGGAGCGCGCGAGCCGCGAGACATTCACGCGGGAGCCGCCCAAGACCCTGAAGGGCCGCATCAACTTCCTCATGGGGAAGCTGAAGACGACCAGGGCCGTGGCCGCCGAGCTCGGGGTCAGCCAGCGGTCCATCGAGCGCTACCTCACCGGCACACGCAAGACCCCGCCCAAGGCCATCACCGACCGGATCGACACCGCCGTGCGCGCCCGCTGGCAGCCCGTGGTACGCAACCGCCGCCGCAAGGAAGCCGCCACCCGCACCGGCATCACGGTGGAGACGAGGGCCCGGTTCGGGTACACCGCCCCCATCGGCACCACCGACGACGGCCGCATGCGCCGCCTCACCGTCCACCTCCCGCCCGCCTACGCCAACCGGCTGTTCGACGCCCAGCAACAGGGCGCCGCCGACCCGGAGCTGCGCGCGATCGTCGCCGAAGGCCTCCAAGAGATCTACTTCAAGGACGGCGGCACCCGCGCCGACCACCTCGAAGTCGAACTCACCGACATCGACTACATCGACGTGTCGTTCTAGACGCTCACGTCCACCCAGAGTTGGCATACCCCTCCCATGGAACACACGGCGGCGGTCACCGTGCTGGTGACCGCCGCCGCCGTTTCCGCCCGGGCGGGGGTTGTCTCAGCTGGCCCGCACGAAGGCGAGGGTCTCGTTCGGGCAGTTGGCGGTGTACGTCAGCAGCGCCTCGCGCTCGGCCTGGTCCACCGCCGGACCCCACCGGTACTTGGTGGCCACCCACTCGCCGATGTACCGGCAGTGCACCGCCGGAGCCGGCATCCACGTCGCAGGGTCCTGGTCACTCTTCTGACGGTTCGAGCGGGCTGTGACCCCGACGAGGGTGACGTCCGAGCCCAGGTCGTTGGCGTACCGGCGCCGGCGCTCCGTCGTCCAGCCGTAGCCACCAGCTGGCGGGGCGCGTCATACCTGAGGGGCGATGTTCCCCCGTCAGATCCTTCAGCGACAACCGACTCCGGGCTTAGGGTTCGAGCCCTTCTAGCCATGCCGTCATGTCCAGGGACTCTTGCAAGGCTGGTCCGAAGAGGTCGGTGTGCGCCTCGTCCAGGGCGTGGTAGCGGCGGGTGAGGATGGTGGCGAGGCGGGCGGCGGTGTTGGCGAGGCGGTGGCTGGTGCGGGGAAATCGGCCGTACAGCGCGACGAGGGTGTCGAGGGTGATTGCGGGGTCGGTGGTGATGGTGTCGAGGGGGGTGGGGTAGTCGGTGCGGGTGGGGGTGGTGACGATGTGCGGGCTGAGTTGCCGGTGGTGGCGGATGCAGCGCAGACCGGCGGCGCTACTCTCCCGGAGTGCGAACAGGGACCGCCCGCTGCGCGCAGCGGTGCGGGCCGTCGCCCGGTAGGGGCGACGGCCCGTGTACGCGTGCCGGTCAGCGGCCGGCTGCTGCATGGTCCGGCTGCGGATGGATCACATCACGCAGGTTCCGCAGCATGCCGCGCGGCCCGCGGGGATCAGCGGCGGCGGCCCCAGGACTCGGTGTCGACGGTGCGGCCGCGGTCGTCGCGCAGCGTCGCGGTGTCGGAGTTGTTGTCCCAGACGTAGTCGCGGCGGTCCTGGAAGAGGTCGGTGCGGGTGTCGCGACCGTTGCCGGTGTGGATACGGATCGTGGCACGGGGGGCGATGCGGACGTTGTCGAAACGGTAGCGGTTGCCGTCGCGGTCGCGCAGCGTCCAGCCGCGCAGGTTGATGCCGTCGCGGGTGGTGTTGGTGATCTCCACCCACTCGGCGTTCAGGGACCGGTTCGAGCGGTCCTCGCGTCCGGGGCTGTCGGCCTGGACCCGGCCGATCTCCACCCGCGGCCGCTGCTGGTGGTGACGGTCACCGTCCGCGGCGGACGCCGGCAGCGCGGCGGCGGAGACGATCGCGCCGGCCGCCAGGACGGTGGCGGCGATACGGCGTACGGAGGAAGAAGCGGAAGACATAGGTGGCGCCCCTCAAGAACAGCGCCCCACCAGCCGAAACACGGTGGTGAAGGCGTTTGTCGAGTCGGCCCGGTTGAGCCGAGGGCCACACTCTCGACCCGACACGAACCCCACCGCACCCCCCACAGAGGCCGGTTACCGGACACGGACATATCCGTCACAGTCGACTGCCGGATGCACACATTCCGTCCGAGCGTGCCCCTGACATTCACTGACCGCTACACCCACCCGCCCCACAAACCGGACATCAGGGCCGACGCGCTCCGGCGCACCACCGGGCGCACCCCTCCCCCGCCTCACCCGCCCGGACCAGTGGATCAAGTAACAGCCGTTCTGCGGAATTCTTCGCACGCAAGCCCGCAATTCGCACATGAATCCGATCTATGGCAGGCCTCGCACCCCGCGCTCGGAGCCACGGACGCCGATGCCGATGCCGATGCCGATGCCGACCGGGTGCTGTCATCCGTCGCGGGCGGTCAGAAGGAGCATCAGGGCCTTGGAGCGGGTGGTCCCGAGCCCGGTGGCCACCGCCTCTGCGGACACCCCGCCGTCCGCCGGCTCGTAGGCCGCCTCCCGCCCGACGCGGGTGGCGATCCGCTCCAGCACACCGATCGCGCGCAGCACGGCCAGCGGCGCGTCCGCGGTCGTGGCGGTCAGTCGCTCGGTGATCTCGACCAGCAGGGCGGCCAGCGACTCGGGCAACGGTGCCGCCTTGTCGCGGACGAGGGACAGGTGGGCGTTCCAGTCCGCGAGCGGCCCGGTCAGGTCGACGTCCGCCTCGCACAACGGCCGGTCACCGACCGTCGCCCAGTCCAACGGGTACTCGGCGCACCCCTCCACCCGCACGCACACACCGCCCGGAGCGCCTCGGCGCGCGTCCGGCGGTGCCGGCCGTCGTAGGTGGAGACTCCAGGCGATGGATGGATCCTGGTCCTCTTCGACCACCCCACCGACGCCCCAACCCCGCAGGTCGCCGGGCCAGCGGGCTCACAGCGCGCCGTCACCCTGCCGGCGGCCCCGCACATCAGGTGTAGAGCAGGTGTCCGACAAGCCGGAGGCCGACAGCACGGCATCCGGCTCGTACTGGATCTGGTGACCGATCGCCGGTTGGAGCCGGAAAGGGTGACAGCTGCCAATCGGGGTCAGTGACCGGCGACGTGTGACGGCTACCGGACCTGCCCGCGGTCGACAGCCCCACGGGGCTGGGAGCAGCCCGTCCAAGGGCAGCTCCCCTCACTCGCTATTGCCCCCTCCGGGTCAGGCCCGGCTTTGACACGCGGATACGGGTGTGAGCCGCACCCGGACAGGTGCCCGTGTCGGGGTGCGGCGCCACTGAGGCTTGCCCAGCAGCGGCGTTCAGAAGGAGCCGTCGAAGTGGTCGATGTCGGTGAACTCGCCCCGGAGCTGCGAGGACCCCGAGCGGATATGGGCCGGTCAGCGTCACCATGTTGGCGATCTTGCCGTGCATGTTGACGCGGGCCTTGAAGATGACGGCGGCACGGATGTCGGGGCGCCCGACCTGGTGCTGCATGGCAGGCCTGGAGCAGCAGTAGTCGTGTGAGTGGGCCTGACGGGTAGGGCAGGCGGGTAGGAGTCGGCCATGGATAGCCCTGATTCGCGCGTGGGTAGCCTTGTCCAGGACATCGTCGATGCGGTCGACGCAGGCGACGACTGCCGGATTGACCGGCTGCTGTCTCTGCTGGTCTCCCGCGCCGGTCTTGCCGATCTGGATGAGCTACGGGCCCGTCTGATAGGCCGCTGACGAACATTCGAACCGGGGACCTCAGCACTCGGTCGGGTCCCGGAGCGCCGGTCCGGTCGGTTGCACGCCTGTATCGATCCCGCGACGTATCCGGAGCCTCGCTCGGTGCAGGGTGGTCGCGGCCTGGCCGTCCAATATCCGGCGGGGGTAGGCCTGCCTGACGCGCGATATCGGCGGTGTGCCAGGCCGCACGCTATTTTCTGTCTCATGTCGAGGCCGGTCAGGGCGTCGTCGAGAGCGGATCGGGTGTGCAGGACGATCTCTCCGGCAAGGGTGAGGTGCACGGTCGAGCCGTAGCGCCTCATCGGCATACGGAAGTCCATGTCATCTCACCTCGCCATGGTCGGCTGGTTCGATGCGCCACCGGCGACATACCGGCCGGGAGGGCCCGCGACCACGCGGTGGCGGAGCGGTCCAAGAACTACCGGTATTCGACGAATCACCAGGTCGTCATCGACACAGACACCCGACGGGTGGTCGTCGTCGGCCGACCACTTCCGGGCAACCGCAACGACTGCAAGGCATCGGGGCTATCCGGGGCCAAGGCCGCTTTCGGGAACGCCGCGGTGATCGCCGATGGAGGCTACCGAGGTACCGCGCTCGTCGTCATCCCACACCGCCGCGGACCTGGACAGAGCGAACTTCCCGTCTGGAAGGATGAGTAAAACGCCTCTCACCGCAAGGTCCGCGCTCGGGTCGAGCATGCTTTCGCCCGGATGAAGACCTGGAAGATCCTGCGCGACTGCCGCCTCAAAGGCGATGGCGTGCACCACGCGATGCTCGGCATCGCCCATCTGCACAACCTTGCGCGCCGCGACTGACCGCACCCGGCGCTCAGGATTCGGCGGGCAGGAGCTGGACCAGGCCGACCCAGTTCTCCTCGTCCACCTTGGTCTGGGCGGCGCGGACCCTCCAGCGGCCGGCAGGCAGCGGGACTGGTGCCTCGGCGGGCATCCCGCCGTCGGGGTACTCGACACCCAGGTCGAAACCCGCTTCGGCGGAGTCCATGAGCACCGCCGGACCGTCCGATACCCAGGTGCCGCACTCCTCCCACACCGTGGCCGGGTCCACAAGGACAGTGTCCGCCGCGGCTCTTAGTCCGGCCTCGGTTTCGGCGGCGCGCCACCGCAGGAACACTCGGTGCTGGGGCAGATAGCAGCTGGTCGCCGGCTCGTCCGCCAGCACCAGTGCCTGCGCACCGTTCTCGTCGAGGGGGATCACACCAGCCAGATCGTCCACCGCGCAGGCCCGGTCGTAGTCGTCTGGGGCGGTGGCGTCTCCCGCCATAAGTCCACTCCCCGTACACCCGCCCCAGGAGACCAGGGCGGAGACGGGAACGACGATCAAAGGGCCGCCCATCGACTCCACCCAGACAAGTGAGGGGCTGGAGGCATCGTCTGCGGTGGATGAAGAGTGATCATGCACGTCAGTGTGCCCTGGCTCACTGACAACGTCCCCGCACTCAAGGGAACCCAGCACGGGGAAAGGCGCAGCGCCTGCGGCAAGCAGCAGTTATGGGACAGCCCTTGCCACCCCAACGAAATGATCTTCGGGCTGGTCGGATGTGTGGACGATGAACTCTGGGCGGTGATCGAACCGCTCCTGCCGTGCGCCTCGACCTGGTCGAGTGCCGAGATCACGAGACCTCCCTTCGACTCCCACCCTGGCAGCCAGCACCGCAGCCGTACCCGACGGCTCCGATCCGATGACGCCCCGGGACGGGCGAGCAGCCGGGGCCCGCCCGCCCCGCAGCGGCGAGGAGGCCCCCGCTATCCCTCTCCGCGCAGGCGTCGAGCGATGTCGATGTCCGAGGGCAGCGCGCTGAAGCGGGGGTAGGGCTCCCGCGTGGGGTCCAGGACGCAGACGTGCAACTTGTCCCCGGCGAGAGGCGGGGCGATGGTCGCGTCCCACCACGACGGGTGTTTCACCTGGTCGATGAACCCGTAGACACCTTCGTGTCCGTCCACTTCGACCCGTGCTCCGACAGGAGCGACCCCGACGACCGTCACGTCGAGTTCTTCGTTGTCGTGAAATCTCAACTCGGACCTCCGAAAATATTGATCCACGTGCGTCGCTGAGTCAGTTCGTTGAATCGGTCGAGCTTCTCCACAGGTATTTCGAACTCCAGTCTCACGGATCCGTTCGGACCTTTTTTGTCATGGATCTTTACGTAATCTACGAACTCCTCGAGGAACTTCGGATGCATTTGATACTCCACCATCCCCTTGGCGAAGTTCACCCCCGTAGGTCCGGCGTACTCGCGGGCCACGGCCTTCTCGCCGAAGTAGATCTTGCCGTCCGAGATGACGCCGGCGCCGATGTCCACGCCCGCCTGGTGGTTGGCGGGGTTGGGACCGTTGTCGAGCTCGTACTGGGCATGCGCACCCTTGGGCACGCGGTAGATCGGAATGTAGTCCGGGGCCAGGCCCAGATGGTCCGTCCAGGCCTGCGGGTTGGGAACATAGGCGAAGGGATTCGGAGCCGGCGCAAGGCCGAGGGGGTCCGAGGTGAGGTACCGGGCGGTCTCGGGGTCGTAGTGCCGGAAGTAGTTGTAGTGGAGGCCCGTTTCCGGGTCAGCGTACTGGCCCGGGAAGCGAAGAGCCGTGTAGGCCGTGCTGTTCGTCGCCCATGTGGTAAGGCCCCAGAGCGTGGAACGCATGTGCCACGCCACATTCCCCGACTCGTCGACCAGCTCCGTCGGGGTGCCCACCAGGTCGGTGACGATCGCGAAGAACCGGGAGTCCACTTCGTCCCGCGATGCGTCGAGGATGCGTTCCGTCTGGGCCATGGGACGGATCCCCTGGTGGTCCCAGGTGACGGCGACCAGGTGGGGATGGCCGCTGGAGCTGCTGACCTGCTCGCACAGCGTGTTCCCGTCCCAGGTGAAGTCGATGCGCTCGGCAACGCTCCCGCTATCGGCGAGGCGGAGCTTCGCCGTACGCCGGCCGAGCGGATCGTAGAGGTATCGCCACACGACCCCGTCCGGGGTGGTGGTGGAGACCAGGCGGTCCTCGGCGTCCCACTCGTAGCGCCACACGTCCGGCTTACGGGAAAGACGGGTCTTGCGCCGTACGATGACGCGGCCGAGCCGATCGTGCTCGTAGCGGACCCCGCCGGCGCGAACGATCCGGTTTCCTTCGTACGTGCGCGCGCCGTTCGCCTCTTGCCCGGGATGATCCGCCGGCCAGGAGGCGAAGCTCTGGTTGCCGGCCTGGTCGTAGGCGTACGTCTCGCTCCAGCTGTCCGCGCGAACCGCGGTCACGCGCCCCGCCGGGTCGAGTTCGTACTCACGCAGCCCGCTGTCGGCGTCATGGACCGACGTCAGGTGGCCGTCGCCCCGGTAGCCGTAGTCCCGGTGCCGCACGCGCGCACCGGTCTCGCCCGTGACGGTCTGGGCCGTGAGCCGCCCGGCGGGATCGTAGACGTGGCTCAGGACGAGGAAGTCACCGATCCGGCGCCCTACCTCGCGGCCCATGGAGTCGTACGTGAAGTCGAGACTGCGGCCGGAAACCATCACCTGCGTGCGCCGTCCGGCGGGGTCGAAGGTCCCCGTCGTCGTGGCACCGGTGGGGGTGGTGCGGCTCGTGCGCCGTCCCAGGTCGTCGTAGGCGTAGGCCAGGGTACGTCCGTCGACGGTTTCCGACAGGAGCCTGCCCTCGCGGTCGCGCAGCAGGGTGACCGTCGTCCCGTCAGGGCCTTGCGCCTGCGCGAGTTGATCCGTCAGATCGTACGCGTAGGTGGTCACGTTGCCGTCGGCGTCCTTGCGGACGATCTGGTCGAGCTCGTTCCGGTCGAACGAGGTGGTCTGGCCCAGTGCGTTCGTACGGGAGGCGATGGTCCCGGTGGGCTGGTAGGTGTAGGTGATGGTGCGGTCGTCGAAGTCGGTCTCCGAAATGATGCGGCCCGCGGGATCGTACGTGTAGCCCCAGGTCAGGCCCTGCGGGTTGGCGACCTCCGTCAGTCGCAGGTCGGCGTCATGCCGGAAGGCGTACCGGACGCCGTCGGGGCCCGTACGGGCCGTGAGAACATCGAACTCGCCGTACTCGAAGCGGGTGACGCCGCCCAGCCGGTCGGTGTGGCTCGTGCAGTTGCCCTCACCGTCCCAGTCCCAGCTCTCGACTGCGCCGTCCGCATGGGTACGGCGGGCGAGTCGGCCTTCCACCGTCCATTGCAGACGGGTGGTCGCCCCCGCCTGGTCGGTGATGGCCACGGGGCGGCCGAAGGCGTCCCGTTCGAAGCGAGTGGTGGCTCCGAGCGGATCCGTCACCTCGACGGGCAGACCGGCCCGATCGCAGCGGATGAAGGTCGTCTGCCCCGACGGATCGATGACCGAAGCCAGACCGCCAACGTCGTCGTGGGTGACGGCGGTGATTCTGCCGAGCGAGTCAGTGGTGGATACGCGGTTCCCGCACTCGTCGTAGTCGTGCCTGACCACCTGACCGTCGGCCCGCTTGACGTGTACCGGCAGGCCGAGCTCGTTGTATCGGACCGTGGTACCGCGCCCGTCGGGGCGTATCACGCTGATCGGACGGCCGTGCTCGTCATAGTTGTACGTGGTGGTGCGACCGAGCGGATCGGCTTGTGCCAGCAGACGGCTGTGCGTGTCGCGCACGTAGCGCGTGGTGTGACCGAGGGGATCGACGTCGGCCACGATCCGGTACCTGTCGTCCACCAGATAGCGGCGAACGCTGCCCTCTCCGGTGACGGCTTCGGTCACGCGGTGGCCGGAGCCGGGGTCGATGCCGTCATAGGACAGGCGCAGCGCCATGTGCCCCTCGCTGCCCCCCTCTGCGATGCAGCGGTTCAGCTCGTCGTACTCGTACGTGTAGGACCGGTTGTTGGTGTCCGTCCACGAGGTGATGCGCGCACGCTCGTCGTACGTGAAGCGCAGGGGCAGGCCGGACGAGTTGACGACCCCGGTGAGGTTGCCGTCGGTGTAGTCATAGGCCAGGATGCGCGGGCCGGCGTCGAGGTGGAGCGCGGTGACCCGACCGTCGGCCGTGTCGAAGCGAAGGCGGTAGCCGGCGGAATGACTCATGCCCAGCGGGATGCCCTCCTCGTCGTACTCGAAGGTGACGAGGTTGCCGTTGCGATCTTCCAGCTGGGCGATCGGGGCGATGCCGTTGTCGTCCAGGCGTGCGGCCGGGAGAACGAAACGTCGGACGTGGCCGGTGTCCGGGTCGGTGAGCGTCCAGTCCCCGTCCGGGGTGCGCTCCAAGGGGTGGCGGGGGGCTGAGGCTGAGAGCGGTAGCACGGGGACACCCGGGGCAGGGTGCGGGTATGCCACCGTGAGGCCGTCCTCGGTGACGAGCACGACGCCCTCCGCGTCGACCTCCACGTGCTGATCGACCGTCGACGTCCACGTGGGGCCGAACCACCGGCCGCCGGTGTACCCGGATTCGGCGCGGCGGACGAAGGCCAGCGGCAGAGTGCCCGGGAGCACGATGTCGGTCTGGGGCAGGAACATCCGCCCCGTGGCCAGATCGATCGGGTCGGTGTTCTCGTACCGCTTGGCGAGATCTGGCGTTTCGCTCATGTGCGGGCCGTCCACGGTGTTCCTGGTACGGGCCGGCCCCTTGAAGTCGTCCAGGTGTTTGGCTGCGGTCGCGAGGGTCTTGACCGAGCCCGCGCCTTTGGTGCCGATGAGTTCAGGGACGAGGCGGCCGAGGAATTCGGCGGGGTCGCCCTTCGCAGCGTCCCAGGCGTTCTTCAGGGCGCGGTCGGGGTTGGCGGCAGTGGACACGAGCCCGGCCAGGGTCATGTTCATGTTCTTGTAGTACTCGGCCGGGTGGGTGATGTTGTACGGGTCCAGGATGTTGACCGAGCGCACGAAGTTGACCAGGCCCGCAGCGCCCTTCACGATGCCGCCGCCGAAGTGCATCATCTCCACGCCTTGGCCGAAGGCGTAGTCGGCCAGTTCGAGCGTGGCCTTCTCCCGGCCCGTGGGCTCCTTCGGCGCGTGCGCCATCGCCGCGGTGACCGCCGCCTTGGCGGTGTCGGCGGCCTCCTTGCGGGCCTGGCGGGCAGCCTTGAGAATCTCCTGGGCCCGCTGGCGCTTGCCCTGGCTGGGATCGGTGAACTCGGCCGGCTTGGGCAGGGGGTTGTCGCTGTTGCGGGCGCCGTTGTAGGCGTCGACCTTCTTGTTGTAGGCGTCGGCGGCGGTCTTGTAATCCGCCTGCGCCTCCTTGTAGAGGTCGATCGCCTCGCGCGCCTTGCCCTGCGCGGTGGTGACCGCAGTCCCGTACGTCTCCAGCGCCTTCGCGGCGTTCTCGAAGGCGTCGGCGGCATGCAGCCAGTCGGTGGGCAGGGTCTGGAAGTTCTCCCGGAACGCGTTGGCCGCCTCGCCCTTCCAGCTCGCCGAGTCCAACTTCTTCATCCCGGCGCCCACCAGGTCGAACGCCTTCTGGAAGTCCCGCAGGTTCTTCACCGACTCGGAGATCTTGGCCGGTTTGCCGTGGATCAGCTCGTTCGGCTCCTCGGTCTGGCCCAGCTGCTGCTCACCGACCTCCGCCCCCAGCGAGGAGGCCGTGTCGTCGCCCCAGTCCTCGACGGAGTCCGCCCAGTCCTCGGCTCCGACCTTCTCCAGGCCCCACCCGACCGCGTCGGTACCCTTGTCGATGCCCTGCCCGACGAGCTCCTTGCCCTTGTCGATGCCCTTGTCGACCAGGTCGATGCCCTTGTCCAGGCCCTTGCCGAGGTCCTCCCAGCTCACCATCAGCCCTCACCCCACCGCGGCTGCTCGGCCTGCTCCACCGCGCCCTGGGAGGGGTCGAAGGTGTCGCGCATCTCCTGGTCCATCCGGCCCCGCAGCGACGGGTCGAGCAGCCCGTTGCGCTGCATGGAGTCCAGCTGCGAGTCCATGACGTCGTAGCCGGTGTCCTTCCAGGTCTGCTTCACCTCCTGGTGCGCCTGGGTAAACGATTCAGCACTGTAGTCCGGATTGTCGAACATGGTCTGGGTGCTGATCTTGTCCCAGCTCATCTGCTTGACCTCGTCCTCCGACAGATGCGGGTTGCCGTTCAGCGAGTTCACCGCGATCTTGAACGAGTCCTTCACGTACTGCTCCTGCTCCGCATACGCGCCCGCCGACAGGCCCACGCCCTTCGCGAAACCGTTCCCGCGGATGGTCAGCGCCCGCACGCCCCACTCCCAGCGGTCGCAGAACGTCTTGAACTCCGACGTCAGCCCCGCGTCGCCCAACTCCATCCCCGACAGAGCCAGATCGGAGAAACCCCGGCCCGTCGTCGCCTGCCCGATCATGCCGAGATCCTTCAACTCGGCATGCGCCAGGCTGATCCCGGCCGCGATCTCCGCCAGCGCCTGCGCCGGCGCCTCCAGCCCGGGCTGCCCGCCGCTCACTGTCCCGCCCCTTCCACATCCACCGCGACCGAATCCGGCACGACGCCCCTGACGGGCGGGAACAACATCCCGCCCTCACTGCCCGCATCCAACGCCACCCCACCGGGGCCCGGCAGCATCGGCACCATCACGTCCAACAGACGCGCACCGAGCACCGTCCGGTACGCCCACTCCCGCCCCGCGTCCCCACGCGCACGCGCGAACGCCGCCAGCGCCTCCTCGTTCGAGAACGCGCAGATCCACCGCACTCCGTTCAAGTCCGCGGTCCACATGCTGTCGTGCTCGTCGAACGGCACCAGCACGGCCGTACGCCGGAACTCCCCCAGCAGCACGGCGAACTCCCGCCGCACGGCGGCTTCCCTCTCCGCGCCCACGGAGACGGGCCGAGGGGCGGGTTCGGCGGCAGGTGCGGGGGCCTGTGGCGGCGCCGGTTCGGCGTGCGGCGTCGGAGATGTGGCTGAAAGTATCCCCTCCGGACCCTTCACATCGACTGCTTCTGCCAGATCCGCCAGCCTCGAACGTCGCACAGGCGACGGTATCTGTTCCCCGTTGTCATTCATTATCCGAATCCTGTCATGTGGATCTTCCCGCTCCGCCCCCACCGAATGTTTTCAGCCAGGGAGCGCTGCATCCCGTACGGGTGCAGCGCACGCCTCACCCGGATCTACGGCCCCTGGTACGACTCAGCGCCGCAGTCGGCCCGCCCGGAGCCCATGGTGATGACCTACCGCGGGTTCCTCGCCGAGCTGCTGAGGGCCGAGTGCGACGATCGGTCCCGGCGCCGTTCGGAACTGCGGATCAAGGCAGCCGGCTTCCCTGGGACAACTCCCTGCGGACTTTCGACTTCGACGCGAACCCGAACATCGACGCCGCCACCACCCACACCCTCACCAGCTGCGAATGGATCAAGAAGAGCCGGTCTCTCTGCCTGATCGGCGACTCCGGAGCCGGCAAGTCGCACATGCTGATCGCGCTGGGAAACGAGGCGGCGATGGCCGGCTACCGGGTCATGTATGTGCTCGCGACGAAGCTGGTCAACGAGCTCGTCGAGGCCGGCACCGACTCCTACCGCCTCGCCGGCCCCCGCGCCCGCGCCGAAGCCGCGGCCAGCTAGGTTCCGCTGGGAGTGTCGGCCACTTCTCCGGTCTCAGGGGGAGCCGGCCGACGACCCATCGGAGCGAAGCAGGGCCCGCAACTCGTCGGGAGTGACAGGCCCCGGGTCACGGACGGGCTGGCCGACGTCGGCAGGCCAACTGGGACGGAAGCGTTCGACGAAGTCTGTGAAGTCGCTCCGCAGATACCGAGAGTCGGACGGCTTCAGCCGGATCTGCTGGCGGCTGTCTGCCCACCAGATCTCGAAATCGGCAACCGTGCCCTCCGCTGGCCAGTCTTCACCCTCGCTCGGCAGCAGCAGAACGTCGACAAAACCTCCGACGCTCAGGCCGATGTCCACGAAGATCCCGATCGCACCGGGCCGGGGAACCTTCACCACGGTGCCCTCGAAGACCTGCCCGAAGCGCAGGTCCCTCCGAATCCGAGCCCACTCGACATCTGTCATGACGAACAGATCATCGCAGCATCATCCGTCTGCCTCAGCGGCACGTCACCGCCGTCTTTTCTCGTGAGCATCCACGAGCTGAGCGACGACGGGCCGCTGGCCGGCCACGGCTTCGTCCGGCTCGGAGGACGCAATGCGGCCTTCGCCGACCGGCTCGCCGAAGTCATCGCCGCCGGTGCCGATGCTCTGCAGCACCAGCGGTGAAGTGCCGACGAGGTGGAACCTCAGGCCGCGTCGTGGCGAAAGCCGACGCGGCCTGGCCGATCTCAGGGCTTCCGAAGGGCGGGGTCGAAGCACGCTTCGGGGGTCAGGTCACGGCGCCCGCGTTCCGGCGGCAAGGGGCTCACGGGGTCGGAGAGCCTGCATCCTCAGAGAATCGGCAGCCAATGTCGAGCGACCACGAACCGAGGAAAACGGACTCGACACCGACTCAAGTGTCTCGGAGCCGGTGGTACCGGGTGACGTCGGGCGGGGAGTGCGTCAGAAAGCGGGTTTGTCGCGGCAGGAGTACGCGTCGATGGTGGCAGCGGTCGGTTTGTAGGTCGCGGGCCAGTCGGGCTCCTCTTCTTCGAGCGCGGGCAGGGACGATCTGATGTCGTCGATCCAGGCGTTGTCCTCGATGTAGTCCTTCAGCCACGACACCAGCTTGTGGCAGTCCTGGCGGTGGCCCTTGCGCATGCCGATCCCCCACATCTGGGGTCCTCCGATCTTGTAAGCCTCCACGCGCCAGCCGGGGTGCTTGTGGGCGAAGCCGTAGAGGATGGCCTGATCGGTGGAGATCGCGGTGACCTTGCCGTCCGCGAGGGCGGTCTCGCACGAGGCGGCATCGGGCATGAGGTTCGGAGTCACTCCGTAGGCTTCGAGCGCCTCCTTCGATGTGGTGCCGCCCCACGCGCAGACGCCGCCCTTCTCGACCGCGGTGAGGTCGCTCTGCGAGGCGATGGTCGGCCCGTCGGCCGCGACGAGGAAGCCCTGGCGGGTGGTGAGGTAGGGACCGACGAAATCGATCGCGTCCATGCGGTCACCGGTGATGGAGAACGAGGCGATCGTCAGGTCCACCACTGCCGGCTTCCCCGTCAGTTGGGGGATCCGGTCCTGGGACGACACGTCGGTCGGTTCACCGAAAACGGTGCCTTCGCCCTCGAATTCATCCTTGAGGTGCTCGTACAGCAGGGATTCGAAGCCGGATCGCGGGTAGCCGACCTTGTAGGAAATTCCGGGAAGGTCCTTGTGCATCGCGACGGCGACCCTGTCGGTACCCAGGAATCGCGTGGCGGAGCCGGATCCGGTTTCGGTGCAGGCGGGCGCCGCACTCAGGACGACGACGGTCAGCAGCGCGACGGCTGCGGGCCTCCGTAACAGGTGCTGGGGGCGCCGCGATCGCGGGGGGTGTGGCATCTTCGGCACTCCTCAGTCGTGCAGTGCGGCATCGGTGACGGCGATCTTCATTTCGCATCCCTCTTCGACGGTCAGGGTGACCCGGACGCGGATCTCATCACGTGAGCCTCCGAGGCGGAACTCGACGGCTTCACCGGACCTCTTTCCGGTGGCCGGCCCGGCGTCACCGCCCCCCACCCGTTGCGCGGTGTAGGTGGCGCCGGGCGTACACGCCTGGCGATCACCGGCGTCGTCCGCGTCGTCGATGCCCAGCCTCAGGCGGAGGTACGCGCGTTGGGGGGCGCTGTCCACGACGACCTGGAGCGTGGAGCCGTTCGTCGCCGTCGAGGGCGAGATCCGGGCGGTTACGGCGATCTCACCGTGATCCACCAGATAGCGCATGGCGGTCAGGCCCACGACCGCCAGGAGCAGCGACGATGCCGTCAGCAAGGGCCGCCAGAGGGCGGACCGGCGACCGCCGGGCACTCCCACCACACGGACGAACGACATGGCGACGGAGATCGCCAAGGCGGCCCACACCCACTGGAACTGACGTGCCGGGCCGACCGGTGCGGTGATCAGTGCAATGGAACCCAGCCCCACCACGAGGACGAAGGGCGGCCAGTTCCAGCCGCTCCAGGACTTGGCCCTGCCGGTGAGATCGCTGACGTCACCGGCGAAGACGCTGAGGAAAAGCCGGCTGACCTTGCCGATCGCCGGCGCACCCCTGCCGTCCGTCCGCACATGGAAGTTGTCGCCGGTCCCGTGCTCCGTCAACGGCTTCAGTCTCTTTGCGGAGGAGTGCCGAAGTACACGTTCCCGTCCTTGATCTGGCCGATCGCCGGCGAGTTGTCGCCGGACGTGGACACATGGAACGTGTCGGATGAGGAGTCGTCCCCGGCGAGCCTGATCCGGTGCTCGAGGGCGGCCGCACTCAGGTTGCCGCGCTCGCCGATCCAGGCGCCGATCGCGTTTTCCAGGATCAGCCGGTCGTCCGCGGAAAGACCTTCGATGGCTGTGACCGCGGCGTCCTCTTGCGCGGTGGTGTCCGGATCGCCGGGATGCCGCCTCAGTATTCGGTCAAGAACGAGACGGCCCCGGTCCACGACACGGTCGGCTGTCCGGCGCTGGGCGGTGATGACTACTTCGGCCGCGAAACCCGCTGCCGCTGAGCTTATCAACGAGGCGATGACGGTGGCAGCTGAGAGTAATTCGGACATGGAAGATCCCCCCGATCCTCGGCTCTGGGGCCATGAACGTCGTCTCGTGACACGGACTACGTCGATTGCCCATTATCCGGAAGCAAGTGGCGGAAGTCAGGTGTTGTCGCCAATCCGGCTGTGCGATCCCGCTGTGCTCGCGGGGACGACCCGGGGCCATCGCTCCAGTCCTGTACGAGGGCTGGAGACTCCCACATACACCGGCAACGGCTCCGCACTGTAGAACGGAAGCGGGTACCCACTCCGGTCCGGGCGGGGACGTTGCAGCGGCAGTCGTCCTGGCCGAGGGGGGCGAGCATGTCGGCCAGCCAGCCCTCGGAGTCTGCGGGGCCTGCCGCTGCAGGAGGTGCCGGCAGGAAAGCGCCTTGCGGGCCGTACGGATCGTGTCGGCCTCACGCCGGTACCGGGCGGCCTTGCAGCGCAAGGCGGTCGTGATGAGGAGCTCGGTGGTCCCGTGCCAGTCGCTGCGCCGGCAGGGGGAGCCAGGCCCAGGCGGTCAACATCTTCTTCGTGAAGGTGCGGAGAGAACAGCAGGTCAGAAGCGACCAAACCGCACTTCAGCGACTGAAGCGACTCAACTTCGGAGTCGGACTCATTCGACTGCTTCAACCGTTTCTAAAAGCACTGGCCGCGCTGCGCCTCTGCTGGGGCTGGCCTGGGTGCCCGGGGTACGAGCGAGATCCTGGGGCCCCGAAGGCTGAGGAGTGATCTCGCGGAGTTGAGTCGCTCGCTTGAGTCGCTTGCTTGAGTCGCTCGGTAAAACCGCAGGTCAGGCGGTAGCCGGGAGCCCCTTCAGCGACTGAAGCGACTCAACTTTCGGTATATGAGGACATTCATGTGTGCGCGTGTGCGTCATATATAGGCGGCTTCAGTCGCTTCAGTCGCTGTGTGGAGGTTTCCAGGCTCTTGACCTGCAGGTTCTTTGAGAGCGACTCATAGCGACTGAAGCGGTTCGGTCGCTCCGGTCGTCCCGTCAGTCGCTTGCCGGCTCCCTGTGGGTCGGGAAGCGACACGCCGGGCCGAATGGCTCCGACACGCTGCACACGGTTCCTGGCGGACTTCGCTAGTCTGTGTTCGTCGTTGAGTCGCTTCAGTCGCTGTGAGGGGAAGTACATGCCTTCTGAGCTGCGGTTTTCTCGCAGCGACTCAGGGCAGTCGACCTCTGAGCGCTCGGTCGCCGGTCTGAGGCTGGCGCGGTGGTGTGCCAGCAACGGCTGGCCCGTTCACCCGCTTGCGCCCGGTCGCAAGACGCCCACGGCCAACTGCCGAGATTGCGCCGAACCCGGCCACACTCACGCCGACTGTCCCTGTCTGCAGGCCGGCCGCTGGTGTCACGGTTTCCATGCCGCGACCTTGGACTACTCGCGCATCGAGGACTGGTGGACCGGCACCCCGGCCTTGGGCGTCGGAGTTGCTTGCGGGCCCGCGGACCTGGTCGTCATCGACATCGATGCACACACGAGTGAACTGCCCTCCCGTGACCGGCTCCTCCCTGGGATCCCGGTAGGGGACGCTGTCGATCTGAGCGGCCTACGGACGGGCTTTCACTCCTTGGCCGTGCTGGCGGCTCTCCGCGGTGAGACCTCTCCCGCCGAAGACGACTCGACCCTGCGTGTACGGACGCCCTCGGGCGGCATGCACGTCTGGTACCGGGCCACCGACGGTCGTCAGTGGCAGTGCTCCACCGGATCCGGGAAGAGGGCTCTCGCCTGGCAGGTCGATGTCCGTGCGCACGGCGGCTACATCGTCGCACCGGGCACGAGCACGTCCGTGGGGACGTACAAGCCGCTGGGGAAGGTCCGGCAACCGGCCCCACTGCCCGCGTGGCTGGCGCAGGAACTCCAGCGGACCGGTCACCTGCCGGCTCCACACATTCCCGCGCCACGCCCTGTTCCACCGCGTGCCCGCCAGGCCGTCCTCGCAGCCGGCGGAGGCCAGGACAGAACTGCACGCCTCCTGAGCGCCCTCCTCGCCGACGTCACGGCGTGCGCCGAGTTCGCGGAAGGGGCCGGCTTCACCGAGAAGCTCAACAGGGCCGCGTACAGCTTGGGAGGGCTTGTCGCGGCAGGCCATCTCACCGACGCCGTCGCCCAGGAAGCCCTGAGGGAAGCTGCCGCCGCGGCCCGTCCCGGCCAAGAGCAGCGCTCGGCCCAGATCATTCGCAGCGGCATGGCCGCCGGCGCCAAGCGCCCCCTGCACCTTGGAGGCCGCCGGTGAGCCCCGCACCCGAAACCGACGGTTTCCTCTTCGACTTCGACCCTGAGGCCGTCGCCGCGCAGATTCTTGCCCAGGCCCCGCCGACTCTGCCGACACAGGGCGGTGAACGAGCACACGTAGATCACGCGACTGCCGCCGGGCTCCTGCCCGACACCCTCAGCGACCGTGGCAACGCCAAGCTTTTCGTCCGTCTGTACGCCGGGGACTACCGTCACGTCCCCGGCCTCGGCTGGTACCGCTGGGACACCACCCGCTGGCAGGTCGACGAGGACGACACGGTCGTTTGGGCCGCCGGGGACCTTGCCGAGGCCATCGCAACGACCGACCCCCGCGGCATCCACAGCAACCAGTCGCTGCAGAAGCACCGCCGCCGGGCGCTGAGCACCTCCGGTATGAACGCCATGCTCACCCAGGCCAAGTCGGCCCCCGGCATGGTCCTTCGGGCCGAGCTCCTCGACGCCGACCCGTACGCCCTGTGCACGCCCGCGGGCATCGTCGACCTGTACACCGGTCTCATCCGCGCGCCCCAGCCCGACAAGGACTTCCACTCCCGCTCGACCTCCACCGGCCCCAAGCAGCAACCGACCCCCCGCTGGGAACGCTTCCTCACCGACACCTTCGGCGCTGACGCCGAAGGCCGGGAGATGATCGACTTCCTGCACCTGATGCTCGGCTACTCCATCACCGGAGACGTCGGCGCCCAGGTCATGCCCTTCCTCTTCGGAGCCGGCAAGAACGGCAAGTCCGTTCTCCTCGACGTCCTCATGAAACTCCTGGGTGACTACGCCGACGCCGCCCCGCCCGGCTTCCTGATGGCCCGCACCTTCGACGGCCACCCCACCGAACTCGCCGAGCTACACGGCCGGCGCGTCATCGTCTGCTCGGAGGTCAAGCCGGGCGACAAGTTCGACGAAGCCCGCGTCAAGCTCCTCACCGGCGGCGACCGGATCAAGGCCCGCCGCATGAGGCAGGACTTCTTCTCCTTCGCCCCCACCCACAAGCTCTGGCTCATCGGCAACCACCGCCCCGAGGTCGGCACCGGAGGCTTCGCCTTCTGGCGTCGCATGAGGCTCGTCCCCTTCGAGAAGGTCGTCTCCGACGATCGGAAGATCGACAACCTCGCCGACATCCTCGTCACCGAGGAGGGCCCCGGCATCCTCGCCTGGCTCATCGACGGCGCACGCCGCTACCTTGCAGGCGAGAAAGACCTCACCGGTCCCGCCCCGGTCCGGATCGCGACCACCGCGTACGCCGAGACCGAAGACCACACCGGTCGCTTCTTCGACGAAAGCTGCACCTTCCACGCCGACCACCGGGCCGAACAAGCCCGCCTCTACAGCGTCTACCGCACCTGGTGCCAGAATGAGGGCGCGCCCACCATCTCCTCCCGAGCCTTCGCGGCCCGGGCCCGAGAGCTCGTAGGCCTCGCCTCACCCAAAGAAATGATCTTGTCCAACTCCAAGAAGTACTACCCCGGCATCGGACTGCTCGCTGAGGAGGAGAACGCATGAG
This sequence comes from Streptomyces virginiae, assembly GCF_041432505.1. Lineage (GTDB taxonomy): Bacteria > Actinomycetota > Actinomycetes > Streptomycetales > Streptomycetaceae > Streptomyces > Streptomyces virginiae_A. The sequence goes on along the minus strand of NZ_CP107872.1, from coordinate 208,402 downwards.
CTCGCTCATCTCCGACGACGAGATCCACCACGAGGTCGACCTGGTCTGGCTCGAAGACGTCACCGAACTCGACTACGTCCGCCAGTCGCTCGACCGGCTCCCCACCCGCCGAGGCAAACCCGCCTACCACCGCGACGGCCGCCTCGTCGGCTATGCCCAGCTGGGGCCTGGGGCGAAGGCCTCCCGCTCCAGCGGGACCTTCCGCCGCCGTGTCTTCTGGCTCCTGCCCCACGACCGCGACACCGTCCCGGACGGCCTTTACGCCTCCGGCGCCCCGGCCGAAGCGGTCGACCCGACCACACTGACTGCCGGGAGCAAGGGCAGGAAGACCCAACGGTCGGAGAGGCCGGTGCAAGTTGCCGACGTATAGCGACTCCCTCTGAGACTCTGAAGACGAGAACATAAGTCCGCCCTTCGGTCGCTTCAGTCGCTGTCCTTCCACTGGAAGGCCTCTGACCTGCGATTTCCTGGAAGCGACTGAAACGGGAAGATGGGCGGAGGTTCGAATCCGGGGGGCGACAGTCCCGAACCGAGCCGGAACGGCCCTTACCTGCGGAGCACTCGCAGGCGATGGCTGCGATGGACGCCGACTGCCTCGACCGCCCCGACCGCCCCGACTGCCAAGAGCGGTACGACGGTCCGGCCGTGGAGCACCCAGGGAGACCGCCGTCTTCAGGAGTGGCGTCCGGCGGTCCACCGCACGCACGGCCGGGCCCCCTCCCTGTACCGGGGCGAGGACGGCGGTCGTGCGCCCACACGGGTCCGCGTTTTCCCGCTCATGCCGTTGCTCCGCAGCGGTCCGGCGCGGAGCCGTTGGCGTCAGGGCGAGGCGGCGTGTGCGACGCGGCTGAGATATTCGTCGTACTCGCAGCCGGCGTCGGGATCGCCGACGGTCGGACACATCACGGGATCATCCACCTCGCCGAAGAGGAAGACGGGAACCCTGCAGTCGATTCCGGAGAACGTGAGCTGCAGGTAGGCACCGCGATCCACCGGCTCGTCCACCACCGAACCGAACCGCCAGCTGCCGGAGGACAGGTCCGACAGGTCGCCGCAGCGCTCCGCCGCCGACAACCGGGCAACCCCGTCACCGGTGAAACTTCCGTTCGCGTGGAAGGTCAGGACCGTCCCCTCCCGGCTGCGCCACTGGCCTGCCAGCTGGTCGGCCGAAAGCGCCACGGCGTGGTACGCCGCAGCATTGCAGGCAACCGTCACCGCGCCGACAGCCGCCATCAGCCCGGCACGCCGCCATCCCATGCATCCCACAGCAACTCCACCCCCGCAGACACGCCCGTGGCCACGGACTCAACACGTATTTGAACATGCTCAAATACGTGGCCTTCGCCCGGGTCCCACCGCGCCGACCACCATCCGGCCCGCAGGGCCTGCCCCCCACTCCGGCCATGGGCCGCTACATCGGACGTGGACCAGGGGTGGCGTAGGTACATCCGATGTCTCCGGGCGGTCGTCAGCCCATGCGGCGGCGCACGGCTCGGAGCGCGACGTCGTACGCCATCGCGCCGAGCGAGAGAACCACGAGCGGCCACACGAGCGGCCACACGAGCGGCGATCCTGCCGGGACAGCACCGTGGACCAGGAGCACACCGACGCCACCGGTGCTGAGCACTGCGGTGCAGGCCGGCAGGTTCGGCGGGGCGATTCGCAGCACCAGCTCCCGGCGTACGACAGGGCGTGACCGGGCCGGATCGGGAGTGCTCATCGACCGTTCTCCGTACCCGCCCCGGCCTCCAGAGCGCGGCTGGTGATGAGGGCGGCAAGCCGCTTCACCTTCCGGCGGACCCGCGTACCGACAGCCTTCGCCTTCGGCTCTGGAACACCGGCAGCCAGGGTGGCCTCGACCCAGTTGGTGATCCCGCGGCGGCTGTGCCACATAGCCACTGCCCGCTCGTCCGCGGACAGGGTCCCCAGGATCTCGATCAGGCGCGGGTCCTCGAAGCCCTCGAAGGCGAGGTCGACGGCCGGCTGTCCGGCAAGCACGTCGTGCAGGGTCATCCCGTCGTCGCCGAGCGGGGCGTCGAGCAGGCGCACGTACTCCCGGTTGGCCTTGCGGTCCCAGAGCGGCTTGTACTGCTGGTTGATGACGCGGGCCTCGGCCAGGAACAGGTCCAGGGCGTTGAGGGAAAGCCGGCCTTCGTCGTAGAGCGGGTTCGCCCAGTTGCCGAGCAGGGCCGTGGAGATCGGCTCGTTCCACCCGCTCCACCTTCCCAGCGCTTCCGAGGTGTAGGCGCGGATCGCGGCCCGGTCCCCGGTGAGGGCGGCCTCGCGGGCGTTCAGCGCTCGGACCACGTCGGGCACCGGGATGCCGACCGTCTGGAAGCCGGACTCGATCGTCTGGTTGGCCGGGTGGTCGGGCTTGAGCACCGCCATGCCGGTGGTGGTGGTGATCATCGTAGGAGGAGTGCCGCGATCGAACGGCTCCGGCAGGTCGAACGTACCGTCGATGTCGAGGGCGACAGACCCGTCCTCGCGAAGGGTTACGAGTTCGCCCGTGCTCCCGGTCCAGTCAATCGGGAACAAAGCCATGACTGCCCCTCCGGTACCCGGATCCCAGTTGAACTCGGCGATCCGCTCCGCGACGTGGGTGTCGATGGAGTCGTCGTCCTCGACCATGTAGTAGCTGGGCGACTGGTCCTCGGTGGTCATGGGTGCTCCTGGCATCGCGGGGAAAGCCTTCTCCCCTTTGGGGCCCACGCGGGCCCGATCCGACAACACCTCCACAGATTTCTGTGTGACCTGCGTCACGCAATCAAGCTGGGCGCGGCCAGGATCGCCCCGGTCGGCATGACGACGCGAGCCGCCTCGGATTCCGCCCGGGGCCGTCGGCCTCGGCCTTGCCGGGCCGGGAGGCTACCGGAGGAGGCGTGGGGCGGGCTCGTCGTGGGGTTCGAGGACGAGGATGCCTGCGTCGATCAGGCGCTGAACTCCTGCGCGCAGGGCGGCTTCGCCGACCTCTTCGCCGAGCCTGCCGTGTGCGAGTTCCTTGACGACTTCGCTGATGTCGGGGCCTTCGATCAAGAAGTCGAGGATGATGCGGACCTGCACGTACAGGCCGATGTCCTGCAGGGAGAGGCGGGCCGAGAGGACCTTCTCCGGCACGATCACGGCCCGTTCCAGGTAGTCGTGGGTGTAGACCCGCATGCTTCTCCCTCTTGTCGGATGCCGGCGCCGGCCTTGGCTATGAGCTGCCACCCCGCCCCTCTGCCGGCCACCGCCGACGGCGTCGTGGAGAGTCTGACGCAACACGACGTACTCCTGCACCACACGCTGCCGCCGGGACCCCGTACCTGCGCCAGCCGCTTCCTGGGCCCGGGCAGCTCCTCGCCACAGCACCACCAGCGATCCGGCTGACCGCGTTGCTGCGATACCTCCTCGACACGGTCGGTCCGCGTGAGGCTCAGGACGACACCGTGCTCCGGTCAGCCGACGGGCCAGTGGGTGATGCTCGCCCACTGGGCGCAGTCGGTGGTGTTCTCCGTGCCCTTGCAGACCGTCAGACGGGCGGTGGTGGTGGGCATGTAGGTCCCGCGGATGGTGACCTCGACGGTGCCGTCGCCGCACACCTGGGCCTGCTTGCGGGCCGGCATGGGGGCCATGTCGAACTGGAACCGGGTCCACACCGAGGAGCACCCCTCGCCGGTGTGGGAGAGCTTTCCGTCGACCTGGAGTTGCAGCACTCCGGTGGCGGTTCGCGCGATGCGCCGGTCGCCCTCGGCCTCGGCCGTTCCGTGGGTGACCGACCAGGGGACTCCGCCGCCGGCCGCGGAGGCGGGGGTCGCGGCGGTGACGAGGGTAGCGGCCATGGCGGCGGCCACGGCCCAGGTACGGGTTCGGGCACGCATCGGTGGTCTTCCTTTCGCTCGGGTGTCAGGTCGGGTGCGTCCGGGGCGTGGTGACGCCCCGCCCGTTCTCGCTCTACTTCTTGACGTAGAGGTCCTGGAAGGGGGTGAAGGGGAGTGCCTGGTGGCAGAAGTACGCGGTCCACGTGCTCTGCGTGATGCCGGCCCTACCGGCCGTCTGACAGGCCGCGGCCGTGCCGTGGAAGGACTGGTCGCGGACGTAGCCCGCGGGCGGTGCGCCGAGCGTCTGCTGGGTGGTGGTCGCGGCGAGGGCCTGGGGGGCGGTGACGGCCAGGGCGGCGGCGGCCAGGACTGCACCGCGCAGGGCACGTCGCATGGGGCGGGTCATGTCGGATTCCTTTGCATCGTGGTGGCTGTCGTGTCGTCGGCCCCGGGCTCGGAGGGCCTCGGGCTAGGTGGGGTGGGGTGCCGGCGGGCGGTCCCCGTAGGCGATGGCGTCGGCCGTGAGGTCCGAGGCGATGTAGCGGCGGCCCGCGTGGACGGCCCGGATGACGTTCGCGAGATCGTGCGCGGTGACCGTTTTGGGCAGGAACCCGCGGACTCCGGCTCTCAGCGCCCGGTTGAGTTGGCCCGGCTCCCCGTATCCGGTGAGGATCACGGTGCGGCAGTCGTCGAGTTCGGCGTGCAGGGTCTGTGTGACCTCGATGCCGTCGTTGCCGGGCATCCGCAGGTCGAGTACGGCCACGTCGGGCCGGTGTGCCCGCGCCATGGAGATGGCTTCCGGGCCCGTCGCGGCCTCGGCCACCACGGTGAGGTCTTCGTTGAGTGCCAGCAGGCCGGCGAGGGCTCCGCGAATGAGGTGCTCGTCGTCTGCGAGCAGAACGCGGATTCGATCCGTCATGATCCACTCGTTTCGGGGTCGGTGGGAGTTCCGTCGGTCGTCCGCGGTACCGGGCCGACGCGTCAGTGGTCGGCCAGCTGCCAGTCCTGGAGACCGGGTCGGGACAGGATGTCGGCGGCGATCTCGGTGGTCTGGGACGCGGTGGTTCCGGGGGGTGCCGCTATCACGAGGCGGGCGAGGTTCTCCCGCAGTTCGCCGACCTCCGCATGCCACCCGGCGGGCAGGAGCGCCATGAAACGGATCGCCGCCGTCTCGGGCGGTGCCCCGGAGAGGCTGCTGATCGACACCTGGTGCGAGGAGTTCATGGGCACTGCTCCGGTTCGAGGGGGTCCGGGGCCGGCCGCGCTGGTGACGGCGGCCCCGGACACGGTTGAGGGAGGTGGTCAGTTGGAGGAGCGGCCCTTGGCGAGGCGGGCGATCACCACGACGATGGCGGCGACCAGGGCCGCGCCGACGCCGTAGCGGACGCCGTCGGCGGCGTCGCTGGTGATGAGTACCGCTTCGACACAGGCGAGCACGGCCAGGAGCGCAACGAGGGTGGTGTTGGTGCGGGAGACGGTCATCGGAGTTCCTTCCGGGTAGGGCGGGGTGTGGCTCGAGTGGTGGGGTGGGGCGGGGACGTCAGTCCGTCAGCTGCATGGCCTGGCGGAACGAGAGCTTGCGGTCGGTCTGGAGGAGGGCCCGGCGGTACACCCGGCTGCTGACTCCGACGATGAGCACCGCGGCGCCGACCGACAGGCCGAGCGCGGCGACGGGCTCCCACCAGGAGGTCTCGCCCGCCAGGACGCGGGCCGGCATGGTGACGGTCGAGGTCAGCGGGATGAAGGAGAGGATCTCCCGGATGTCGCCGGACACGGTGACGCCGACGATGAACACCAGCGCGGTGATCGCGTTGACGGGGGTGGTGGTGGACTGGATGTCCTCGCTCCGGGTGGCGAGCGCACCCGCGGCGGCGAACAGGCAGGCCAGGACCGCGATACCCACGACGTAGAAGACGAGGAACCAGCCCAGGCCCGTGCTGATGTCCGCGAGGAATTCGGTCTCGCCGGTGAACACCAGGCCACCGATGCCGACCAGGCAGAACAGCGCCATCTGGGCGAGGGCGAGGAGCGTGGAGCCGACGATCTTGCCGACGAGCAGGGAGCGCAGGGACACGGAGCTGGCGATGAGCTCGACGATGCGGTTCTGCTTCTCCTCCACGACGCTGGTGGCCAGCGCGGCTCCGAGGAGGACCGCGGCCAGGTAGAAGAGGAAGCCGAAGAAGTACGTCGTCATCCGGACGGCGCCCTCGGGCGTCTTGTCCGCCGAGAGCAGGACGTGCTCGACGTCCGCCCCCTGGCTCAGGGCGCCCAGGCTGGTGCCCGCGGCCTGCGCGTTGCGGTCCAGGGCCTGTGACTGGACGGCGGCGCCGATCCAGGTGGCGGCGATGTCGTTCTGCCCGGTGTCGCCGAGCAGGACCCACCGGCCGTCTTCGAGGAGCAGGCCGGCCTCGGCATCGCCGGACCTCACGGCCTCGCGAACCTCGTCGGCGGAGGACTCGTTGCGGACGGTGATCTCGACGTCCTGGTCGGACCGGACCGCGAGCTGCTCGGCCTGGTCGGCGATCCGGCCGGCATCCTGGCCGGCCACGGCGACGGTGATCTTCCCCATCGAATCGGCCAGGTAGAGCTGGAGTCCGATCGCGCCGATGATCAGGGCGAGGGTGACCAGCGTCGACAGCAGGAAGCCGCGGTTGGTGATCTTCACCGAGATCTCGCGGGCGGCGACGATCCGCCAGGCGGCCGGGGTGGCCGCACGGGACGGGGAGGCGGGAGCCGGGGGCGTGGCCTTCGGGGTGGGCGCCGGCTCGGTCCGGCGTGCGGGGGTCGAGGTCGCGGTGCTCATGCGGAGGTCATCTCCCGGTAGATGTCGGCGATGGTGGGGACGAGGGGGGTGAAGGCGTGCACGGGTCCTCGGCGCAGTGCCTCGGCCAGGAGCGCGCCGGGATCGGCGTCGGCGGCCAGCTCGACGCGGGCTCCGTCGGGAAGGGTCTCGACGTCGGTGACACCGGGTACGGCGCGGGCCCAGGGGGCCGGGGCGTCCGTGACCAGGTGGTAGCGGGGCTTGTCGCGGTGGCGGAGCTCGTCCGCGGTGCCCTTGCCGACGACATGACCGGTAGCCATGATCACCAGGTCGTCGCAGAGCCGCTCGACCAGGTCGAGCTGGTGGGAGGAGAACAGCACCGGGGTGCCGGCCGCGGCGTACTCCCGCAGCAGTTCGGCCATCGTGTCGACGGCGTGCGGGTCGAGCCCGGAGAACGGCTCGTCGAGGACGAGCAGCTTGGGGGAGCCGAGCAGGGCCGCCGCGATCTGGACGCGCTGCTGGTTGCCGAGGGAGAGGGACTCCAGCCGGGACTGGCTCTTCTCGGCGAGGCCGAGGCGCTCGAGCAGGTCGAGGATGTGGTGGCGTGCGGCGGTGGCGTCCTGGCCGCGCAGCCGGGCGAGGTAGACGAGCTGGCTGAGGACGGTCTGCTTCGGGTAGAGGCCCCGCTCCTCGGGCATGTAGCCGAAGTCCCTGCGGTCGGCGGCGGTGACGGGGGAGCCGTTCCAGCGGATCTCGCCGCCGTTCGACGCCAGTACGCCCATGATCATGCGCATCGTGGTGGTCTTGCCCGCACCGTTGCCACCGACGAACCCGGTCAACCGGCCTCTGGAAACCCGGAAGGACACCTGGTCGACGGCACGGTGATCGCCGAAGTCTCGTACAAGTTCTTCCAGTTCCAGCATGTTCGTCTTCCCTCAGGTCGGTTGATCGGTGGTTCGTGTGGGGGTCAGGGCAGCGGGTGCGGCGCCGCTGTCCTCGGGTCGTCCAGGCCGGCGGGGCAGCCGGTGCGCTCGGGTGCCGACGCCAGCCGGGGCAGGTGCCAGCTCCACAGGTGGGTCTCGTCCATCCGCAGGTTCTGGTAGCCGGGGGCCACGACCTTGACGACGTGCCAGCCCATGGCGGCGACGGCGGACGGGAGACGCGGGGTGAGGTCGACGGCGAGCAGATGCGCGCCGTCGGCGTTCAGGGCCCGCCGGATCTCGGCCGCCCCCAGGTCCCGCGTGGGCGGGAGGGCGGGGAGCGGTTCCGGCTCCTGGAAGCCCGCGACCCAGTCGCGCACCGTCTCGTAGGCGGTGCGGGTCAACATGTGGCAGAGGCGGTCGTGCTCCGTCACGACCGTGGCGGGGTGACCGCTCCCGCCCTGGGCGCGCACGGCACGCAGCGCGGCCCGTACCTGCCATGCCTCCTGGAAGGCCTTGACGGCGGCCTCGGCGGGCCGGGTCGAGGCCTTCATGCCGACGGCGGCCAGGGCGTCCGGCCCTTCCGGATCGATCAGGAAGGCGGTCATGCACCACAGTCCGGGCACGGCGGTGGGTATGCGGGCGAGCACGGGAGTGAGTCCCTCCGCGCCGGCCCGCTGCCACACCGCCCGCAGCGCGGTGTCGGCCGGCGCGGGGGTGTACGTCGGCAGGCGCAGCTGCCGGCCCCAGGCGACGGTGAGGGCGTCGCGTTCGGTCACTTCGGTCATCGCCGCGGCGAGGGCGGTCTCGAGGCTCGCGCCCGCCGCGGCCCCGGACGGGCTCGGGTCGAACAGGTCGGCCCGGCGGGCGGGCCAGTCGACGAGGTCGGCGGGGACGAGGACGGGGGCGTCCGTGTCCAGGTCACGGGCTTCGTACCAGCCCAGGACGGCCGTCTCGGCGTCCGGGTGGGACAGGGCGTGGTCCGGGTGGTGCGCGTAGAGCGTCGTGCCGTCGAGGTCGGCCGCGGTGGCGAGGCGGGCGGGGTGGGCGGCCGAGGGGTGCAGGGCGCGCCGCTCGACCGCTTCGCCCGTGCCGCGCAGCAGGGCGTCGGTGCGGGAGGTGCCGCTGGCGCCGGCGAACCGGGCGGACAGCGGCAGCTCCAGGAGGGCCGCCGCGGGGCCCACGGTGCCCGTGAACCCGTCGACCGGCTGGAGTTCGACCGCGCTGCTCCACAGCGGATCGCCGTCGCCGGGCGGCGTCACCGCGTACTGCAGGGCGACGCCCGAGGCGGGGGCGAGGGTGGTCGGGATGTCGATCACAGCCGTGCCCCGGATGCCGCGGGTGCGAGGAAGGACAGGGCCGGGGCGCCGTCCCGCAGGGCGGCGAGGGCCAGCAGGACGCCTGCCGAGCCGGTGCCCAGGTCCGTGGAGAGGCGGTAGCCGTAGTTGCCGAGGAAGTCGACGCGGCCGGGTTCGGCGGCGATGGCTTCCCAGCCGAGGGCGTCGAGGTGGTAGCGCAGGAGGTCCCGCTCGGCCTCGGTGCCGCCGTCCTGGAGGGCCAGGATCTCGCCGGAACGGCCGTGCAGGATGCCGCACGAGGTGGAGTAGCCGCCGCGCTGACCGGTCACCAGGCGGCTCACGGCGGACCGGATCCGCCCGTCGTCGGGGGTGTGCCGCAGGACGGCGCGCAGGGCGAGCACGATGCCGGCGGAACCCTCGAGGCCGGTGGTGAGGAAGCGGTCGTCGAAGTCGGCGCCCTCGATGACGTCCAGCTCGGCGTGGATCTCGGCCACGGCCCGCTCCAGCAGCTCGGTGCGTCCGGTGTGCTCGTGCAGGCGCAGCAGGAACAGGGCTCGGCCGCAGCGTCCGTGCAGCAGTCCGATGCGCTGGGGCGCCGGGGTGTCGCAGAGCCGGTCGGCGAGTTCGAGGGCCTGGCGCAGGCGCCGGTCGTCGCCCGTGCGGGCGGCCAGGTGCAGTGCGGTCAGGCCGAGGCCCGAGAGGCCGGTCGCCAGTGTCGACCCGACGTTGGCGTCGCATCCGGCGAAGGCCCGGTCCATGACGGCGTCGGCCGCGTCGGGGTGGCCGAGCGCGTCCAGGGTGTAGGCGACGCCGGCGAGGCCGGTGAGGAAGCCCGGGCCTTCGCCGGCGACGTGCTCGGCCTGGGCGAGCAGCCACTCGACGTGTTCGGCGGGCACGTCGGCGCCGGCCCGGTGCAGGGCCCAGAGCACACCGGCCGCCCCGTAGGCGAAGGTCACACCTCCGTCGGCGACGATGAACTGCGAGACGTCGCCCGGGTAGAGGCGATCGGTCCGCTCGGGTGTGGCCGCCTGGATGATGGAGTCGGCCAACCCCGTGACGAGGTTCCCGGTGTCCGCACCGGTGGCGGGCCAGGGCACGCCGTACGCCGTCTTCGCGCCCAGCACGTCCTCGCCGAGGCCGCGTTCGATCTGGCGGACGAAGGACTCCGGGAGGGGGAAGTCCCGGACGGCCGCGTCGATCAGGGTGCGGATCTTCTCGGTGCCCCACGGCACGACGTGCGGCATGGGGACGAACATGGTCAGCCGGAGCACGTCGAGCGCGAACAGGTCGACGTCGGGGCCCCGGAGGTGGTCGGGGGCCCGGAAGCCGAGGGAACCCATGGCCTGCGCGCGCATCTCCTCGGCGGGGGTGGCGGTCTCCATGTCGATGAAGGCGACGGTGTCGTCGGGGCGGACCAGGACGTTGCCCGGGTGCAGGTCGCCGAAGACGACACCGCGCTCGTGCATGGCGGCCACGCCGTCGGCGATCTGGCCGAGGATGTGCAGCGCCCAGGCCGTGTACTGCGCCCGGGCGTGGGCCGTGTTGTCGGTGGTTCCGTAGGGGTGGCGCTGGCGTACGAGGTCCGTGAGGGGGGTGCCGTCGACGTAGTCGCGGGCCAGGAAGAGGTGTTCGCTTCCCTTGCGCACGTCCCTCAGGACGGGGACGGCTGCCAGACCGGAGAGCTGGGACAGCGCCCAGTGTTCCCGCTCGAGGCGGGTGACGGCGTCTTCCCCGGCCGCGTCGAGGCCGGCGAGCGGGCGGGCCTCCTTGAGGAGGAGCTCGGTTCCGTCGCGCTTGTCGACCGCCCGGTAGACGCCGCCCCCGTTGGAGAAGTGCAGGGCCTTGTAGACGCGGAAGGGGAAGTCGGTGAGGGTGCGGGCGCGGCGCTCGGCGACCGCCTCGTCCAGGAAGGAGGGGAGCGTGACCCAGGCCGGGGGACGGAATCCGGGGCGCCGCTCGTCGGGGACGAGTTCGCCGTTCGGTGCGGTGATCGCCGGTACCAGGGAGCCGTCCTTGAGCCGGGCGGTCTTCAGCACGAACCCGCCGTAACGCACGTACAGCGGGCCCTCCTTCCAGCGCAGATCGCTCAGTACGGACGGGGCCGGGGTCCCTCCGACCAGGGCGTCCAGGGCGTCCAGGGTCTCCTTCAGAACCGTCTCGTCCTCGGGGTAGACGGTGATGAACTTGCCGCTGGCGCTGCGGTCCCCGTACTTGCTGCCGCGCCGGCTGAGCGTCTCCTCGTCGGAGATGTACTTGAACATCAGCCCGTGCTCGACGCAGTAGGGCGCCACGGCGTCCAGGAGTTCGGCGGCGTTGCCGGGAGAGGCCGCGACGTGGATCTTCCAGCCCTGGTCGGGGGTGTGGCAGTCCGGTGGCAGGCACACCGTCCACTCGCGTCCTCGGGTGGTGGTCCAGCCCTCGGGCAGGGTGCGTCCCTCGTGGAAGTCCGCGCCGACGGATTCGGCGGCGGCGGCGTCGTAGAACAGCGAGTCCGCGCGGCAGAAGTTGATGAACCGGGTGTCGAGCACGGTGTCTCCAGGGTCAGAAGGGCAGGAACGGAAGCACGTAGGTGCGGTGGAGGGACTTCCACAGGGGCACGCTGCCCAGCTCGACCTCGGCGGTGCCGGTGGCCGGCGCCGGGTTGCGGTCGAGGTCCAGCGGGAAGGCGGTCGAGTCCATGCCCACGGCGCTTCCCAGACCGACGGGGAAGTAGGTGGACACCGGGACCTCGGTCTCGGCGGCCGGCGCGGAGCCGACCCGGGCGGTGGCGACGGTGTCGTGGAGCACCAGGCCGTTCGTCTTCAGCGTCACCTGCTGTCCGGGACGTACCAGCTCGGCCGAGGAGCCCTGCGGCAGGACGAGCCGGACACCGGAGGCGTCGGTGACGTAGGCCGCGGCCACCGTCTGCTGGGTCGGCAGGAACAGCGCGGCGCATGCGGCGGCGGCCAGTACCGTGCAGACGGCTGCGACCCGGGCCCGGCCGACGCCGGCGGCCTTCACCTCGGCGGAGAGCCGCAGGGCGCCGCGGATCAGCATCCACACGATGTACATGAGGCCGGAGGCGGCCAGGAAGAGTCCGACCCAGCCGACCCGCTGGAGTGTGCCGAGCCAGGTCTGGAGGGCGGTGCTCAGGAAGTACACGGGGAAGGCGAGGCAGGCGAAGCCGTACGCGACGGTCCACCGGGTGGGCAGTTCGCGCTTGTAGGTGCCGCCGAACAGGATCCGGGCGAGCGTCCGGCGGGCGTCGGCCATGGCGCGGTCGCGCAGGTAGGGGACGTCCACGTGGCTCATCAGGGCGATGTAGCCGTCGAGCTTGATGAACGGCGTCAGGTTCAGCAGGGCCGTTCCGTAGCTGGTGACGGCGAAGAAGAGCAGGCAGGTCTTGGCGGTGCCGGCCGCGAGCGGCCAGGCCACGAGGGCGGAGATGGCCGCCAGGGAGGTCTGCACGGCGGGCCCGGCGAGGGCCGTGTGGACGCGCTGCTTGCGGTCCGGGAGCCGCCAGGCGTCCGAGACGTCGCAGAAGAACGCCGGCATCAGGTAGAAGAGCATGACGCCGATGCGCGAGGGACGGCCCCCGTAACGGATGAGGACGGCGGCGTGGCCCAGCTCGTGGATCGAGACGCCGACCAGCAGCGCGAGGAGCACTCCGGCGAACGAGACCGCGGAGAGCGGGCTGTTCAGCGTCACCGTGACCGCGTCCCGCTGCGCGACGAGCGCGGCGACGCCGAGCAGAACGCACAGCATCCCGGCCGCCACCACTCCCCGGGAGAAGAGACGGGCGAACACCGGGCGCATGGCCTGCATCGTGCGCCCCGGCCGCAGCACCGTGAGCTGGAGGGTCATCGGGGGGACGATCTGGAAGCGGGGGGCGACCTTGGGCGCCGGGGTCTCGCCGTCGTCGAGCATCTTGAGGGAGTCGAGCCGCGTGATCGCGCTGCTGACCCGATCGGCGCTCCAGACTCCGCCCAGCCGGGCGGCGAGGGCCTCGTGGTCGCGTTCCCCGTCGAGCTCCCGGACCAGGTCCGCGACGTGCTCGGTGATCCGTACGTAGCGGGCGCCGTGCTGGAGGACCCAGTCGCCGCCCTGTCCGTCGGCGGGCGAGTGGACCTCGGCGCTCGGGGCGAGGCGGGGCCGGCACGCGTGGGCCGGGATGGTGGGTGGCGGGGGACTCATGACAGCGCTCACTGGCGTTTCCTTCACGGGACGGCTTCGGGGAGGGGGAGAGCGCGCGGCACCCTTGCGGTGGTCCGGCCGGCCGGGCCGGCCGGACCACCGCAGATCCTCGGTCTCACCCGAGTGGGGTTCCGAGGCGCGCAAGGGAGTCGGCTACTGCCTTTCCCTCCGCGTCAGTGCGCCCGCCTGGATCGCTCTCAGGTGAGGGTGATGGAGGTGGCGACGGAGGCGCTGATGGCCGTGCCGATGGAGACGCCGGTCCAGAAGCCGGGGGCCTCCAGGGTCTCCAGTTCCTGCATCTCCAGCTCGACGAGCTCGGCGTTCTCGAAGGTGCCCAGGTTCTCAGCCATGTCGGTTTCCTCTCGGAGGTGTTCTAGGGATGGTTTGAGTGGTGCGGGTAGTACAGGTGGTGCGGGTGGTGCGACTCAGGTCAGGGAGACCGCGACCGAGACGCCCACCGAGACGCCGGTGGAGAACGCGACGCTCCAGGTGCCCCAGCCCGGGGCCTCCAGGGCTTCCAGCTCCTGCATCTCCAGCTCGACGAGCTCGGGCTTCTCGAAGGTGTCCAGGTTCTCGTTCATGTCTTTCGCCTCACTCGGTTGTGCGACTGATGTCGTCGGGGGAAGGTCGTGCGGGGCGGATCAGGTCAGCGTGATCGAGACGCCGACCGAGACGCCGGTGGAGAAGGCGACGCTGAAGGTGCCCCAGCCCGGGGCCTCCAGGGCTTCCAGCTCCTGCATCTCGAGCTCGACGAGCTCGGCGTTCTCGACGGTGCCCAGGTTCTCGTTCATGTCGGTTTCTCTTTCTGCTGCTGTGCGACGGATGGGGTGGTGCTCGATCGGGGTTCCCCCGGCTGCCGCGCGGCCCCTGAGGGGGCGGGGCCGGTGCGGCAGCCGTCGGGGGTGTCCGGCCGTGCGCGGGGCACGGCCTCGTGGACCGGGCGGCCGGAGCCGGCCTGCTTAGGTGAGGCTCCAGGCGACGGAGACGATCGAGATGCCGACGCTGACGCCGACGCTGGTGGCCCAGCCCGGGGCCTGCACGGGCTCCAGCTCCTGCATCTCCAGCTCGGTGCCGAGCTCCTGCAGCTCCTGCTCGACCAGGTTGTTCTTCGCCATGACGTTCTCCTCGTGTTCCGTGCGCCCCGGCTTCTCCGGGGCGGCGTCGGTGGGTGGTGCGGGTGGAGCTGTGCTCCTCCGGGTCGGCGCTCAGGCCGCCGAGAGGGGTTCGGGGGAGCCCGCCCTGGTGGGGGTGGGCTCGGTGGCCTCGGCGAGGAGCGCGACGACGTCGTCGGCGCTCAACCCGGCGAGGGTGGGAAGTCCGGCGCCCCAGGCGCGCACGCTGCGCAGGGCGATCCGGTGGCGGAGCTGCGGGGGCAGGTGCACGGTGTGGTCGATGCCCCAGCGCAGCATCAGCTGTTCGAGGCCTTCGTCGGGCGTCGGCGCGAGCCAGGGGGCCTGCCGGCGCAGCTGCTCCCACAGCCGGTGGATGCGCTCGGCGCTGCCGAAGCGTGTGTCTCCCTGCAGGGCGCGGCGCCACACGACCGGCCACAGGGCGCAGACCGCGCGCATCTTGGCCAGGCCCAGGGTGGTGGAGAGCTCGTTGGCGAGGGCCCAGCACTTCACCGCGTAGGGGCTGCGGCCGATGTTGATGGTGCCGCGCTGGCTTTCGGCGCTGAGCCGGGCGACCCGCAGCCGGCCCGGTGCGGGGGCGGGCGAGCCGGCACCGATGTACCGGGCCAGTTCGTCGCCGTCCGTGAGCAGTCGGCCCGCCAGTTCTTCGACGGCGGCGTCCTGTTCGGGAAGGTCGAGGGTGTCGCTGCTGTACGGGATGACCGTCCTGAAGATCGCTTCGAGGACGCCGTCCAGGACGAGGTGTCCCGGGAGGGTCTCGGTGGCCTCGGGTACCCAGAGGGCGGCACGGGGGCGCAGGCACTCCCCCATCGCGATGCGTTTGCCGTCCTCGTGCGGGAAGCAGGCGACCGGTCCGGCCTCGCTGCCGGTGCCCAGGGTGGTGGGGACGGCGAGGACTTCGGCGTGCTCCCCCCATGTGAGCGGGAGGGCGACGAGTCCGCTGCGCTGGCGGGAGGTCAGGTAGCGCAGGAGTTCGGGGCGGCGGCCGACGGCGGCCGAGAGCTTCGCGAAGTCGAGGGTGCTGCCCCCGCCGACGCCGACGACCAGCTCACCGGGCGAGAGCCGGGAGGCGAAGGCCGCGACGGCCGGCATCCCTCCTGCCGCCGGGGTGAGCGCGAGGGTGGGCGTGAACCCGGCGCGTTCGACCTCGGCATGGACCTTCCGGGTGACGGCGTGGGCGGCCACGGCCGGGTCGGCCAGGACGGTGACGCCGGTGGGGCTCAGATCCCGCAGCAGCTCCGGGATCCGGTCGTAGGTGTCGAGGGTGGCGGGCATGGGGTCAGCTCCTCGCGGCCAGGGAGGCCACCGGCGCCGACAGGCCGGCGAGGCCCTCTTCGATGCAGGTCATGAGTTCGGCGACCTCGTCACGGCTGTACGTCAGGGAGGGCACGAGCTGGATGCCGGAGGGGCCGGGGTGGACGATGGCGCCCGCTTGCCGGATCCGGGTGATGAGATCGGCGACGTCCGTGCCGGCCAGGGGGCGGCCGTCGGGGTGGACCAGGTGCAGGGTGCGGAAGCAGCCGACGCCGGTGGCACGGGTGGCGAGCGGGTGCCGCTCCACCAGTTCCGAGAGCCCCTGCTGGAGCCAGGCGGCGACGTTGCGGCCCGCGGTCACCGCGTCGAGGCGTTCCATCTCGGCGATCGTGGCGCTGATGGCGGCGCAGGCGATGGCGTTCGCGCCCTGGGTCTCGGCGTGGGCGAACATCGTGTCGTGCTCGACGAGCGCGTCGGTCACCCGGTGGGAGATCACCAGGGCGGCGGCGGGGGACGCTCCGTTGGTCAGGCCCTTGGACGTGACGAGCACGTCGGGCCGACCCTCCCAGCTCTCGGAGGCGAAGTAGGTTCCGGTGCGGCCGAAGCCGGTGGCGACCTCGTCGGCGACCAGGAGGAAGCCGTACTCGTCGCGCAGGCGGCCCAGTTCGCCGATGTACGACTCCTCGAGCGGGAGGGTGCCGGTTCCCAGGACGGGTTCCACGATGACCGCGGCGACCTGGTTGCCGAGCGCGGCCATCAGGCGGCCGAGTTCGGCCGTGTCGTTGGGGGTGACGTGGCGGATCAGCCGCTGGTCCACCCCGTAGACCCGCTGTCCCAGGTCCTCGCCGGTCAGGGCGAAGCCGCCGAAGGTCAGTCCGTGGAAGCTTCCGCGGAGGGAGACGACCAGGTTCCGTCCGGGCCGGCCCTCTACGGCGTGGTAGATCCGCGCCAGCTTCATGACGGCGTCGTTGGCGACGCCGCCGCCGGTGGAGAAGAGGACCCGGGAGTAGTGGTCGGGTCCGCAGACCCGCAGGAGGTCCTCGGCGGCGCGCCGGGCGTAGCTGTTCTCGAAGCGGAAGGCCCCGAGGTAGGAGGCGTGTTCGGCGGCTTCGGCGATGGCCGCGGCGATGCGCTGGTTGCCGTAGCCGATGTTCACGTTCCAGACGCCGCTGTCGGCGTCGAGGACGGTACGGCCGTCCGCGAAGGTGACGCGGTGCCCGGTCGCGCCGACGGCGCAGATGCTGTCGTCGCCGTGGCTGGACGGCGGGATGAGGTAGGGCCAGAGCGCGGTCATCGGGAGGCTTCCGTGGTCAGGAGTGTCACGCGGTGACGCTCGCCGGGCGGGGAGAGGAGCTGGCGGGAGGTGATGCGCAGGCCGGACGCGGCGAGCTCCTCCTCCAGGCGGGGCAGGTCGATGACGGCCACCCGGTCCGTGCAGACCGTGACGGGGCTGTCGTCCTGCGGCGGTTCGGCGGGAAGCAGGGTGACGGCTCGACTGTCGGCGCCGGCGGGCCAGTGCTCGTAGAGCTCGTAGACGGTGCCGCCGGCTCCGGTGACCTGGACGAACGTCTCGTCGGGGCCGCCGTCGTCGCCCCGCTCCAGGACGGTCAGGAGGAACCGGCCGCCGTCGGACAGGTGCGCCAGGACGCTGCGGTACAGGCCCGCGCGGCCGTCCTCGTCGAGGAGCGAGAGGGAGGTGGTGCCGAGCAGGACGTGCGGGAAGGTCCGGCCGAGTGCGAAGCGCGACATGTCGCCCTGCACCACGGTGCAGCGGCCCCGCATCGAGGCCGGGGCGCGGTCCAGCCCGGTCCGCAGCAGCGCCAGCATGTCGGTGGACAGGTCCAGGGCGGTGACTTCCCGGCCGGTGGCGAGCAGCGGCAGGGTGAAGCGTCCCGAGCCGGCCGCGAGGTCGAGCACGGGGCCGGGCGCCGCACGCACGGCGGTCAGCAGGGCCCGGGTCTCGGGGTCGTCGTAGGTGGCGAGGTCGTGGTACATCGGGGCGCCGAGGGCGTCGTACAGACCGCAGACGCGTGCCCTGTCGCCGAGTTCCGCGATGCGGCGTGCGGCGAGGGTGGTCCCCACCGTGGAGGTCGCGTTGCTCATCGCGCGGCCGCCGCAACGCGCACCGGTACAGGCAGCGCCAGGTCGTGCCGGTCGGCCAGTTCGGCCAACTGGTCCAGCTGGTCGGCGGTGACGAGGTCGCCCGTTTCTCCGGACGTCGCGAGCAGGCACTCCAGGGCCTGTGCGGTCTGCCGTTCGACGGAGAACAGGCGGCTGCCGACGACGACGTACGCGTCCTGGTCCCCGTACACCACGAGCGGCAGGGTGGGGTCCGCCAGGTCGGCGCCGGCCGCGGCGAGTCCGGGGGTCAGCCGGGAGCCGAAGCCGGAGACCCGCAGACCGGTGACCCCGCGTGCCATGAGGCTGCACAGCGCGGCGACGGCTTCGAGGTAGCGCGGCAGGAAGGGGCGGGCGAGCAGGGCCGCTTCCCGTGCCTCGGCGGGCACGGCCACCTCCAGCGCGGCGGCGCCGGGTCCGGTCCGGGCGAAGCGCTCGGTGAGGGTGTCCAGGCTGTCGTGAACCGTGCCGAGCACCGCTCCGGTGGGGCTGGTGGACACCTGCCCGTCGCGGTCGACGTAGAGGCGCAGGGCGGGCCCGTCCGCAGGGGCGTGGGCACCGGTCAGTGCGGCCGGGTCGGCCAGCACCACCGAGGAGGTGATGAGGAACTCGGGGAAGACGCCCTCGACGAGCGCCCGGTCGGCGTCGGCGAGGAAGGCCTCGAAGTCACTCTGGTCGAAGACACGCACGACGGTCGGACCGAAGACGGTCATGAAGGGGCTGGCGGCGTAGGCATGGGTCTGCAGGAAGAAGTCCTGCCCGTTGGAGAACTCGTCGCCGGCCTCCGCGAGGCTGCCGTCGTAGCCGACGGCGGGGGCGAGGACGCCGGTCGCGTCGCCGGGTGCCAGAAGAAGCGTGCGGGGGCCCACGAGACCGGCGGATATGACGGCGGGGATGTGCGCCGGATCGGCCAGGACGAGGGTGCCGACGCCGCCGGAGCCGACGGGCTCGGCGAGCGGGGAGGCGGTGGCCCAGGAGATGAGGTGCTGCTTCAGACGTCCACGATCTGTCGTGTCCATGCCAGAGATTCCTTTACTGGTCTGCTTCCCCCTCTGCCTCGGGGCAGCAGGGAATCGAGTTCGGCGAGCGGGTTCGGCTACGGGCGTTCGGTCAGCGCGGTGCCGTGACGGACCGCAGGATCTCCGAGAGGTCCGCGAGTGACTCCCGGGCACCGAACAGCTTGTGAACGGCGGTGGTGTTCAGGACGATCTCGTCCACCCCCACCTCTTCGTAGGCCCGCAGGGCCTTGACCACCTGCGGCAGATCGCCTCCCGCGAACGCACCGGTCTCCACGACACCGCGCGCCACGTCCTCGATCCGCCCGGAGCCGACGTCCACACCCGCCCGGCCGAGCATGTCCAGGTAGTGCGGGGCGCCCATGTGCGCCGCGTTGCCGGCCACGGCGAGCCGTTCGGGCTCGTCGCCCGCCCGTTCCTCCTTCTCCAGCCCCGTCGGCACCATGGCCACGATGCGGGGCAGTGACGTCCGCCCGGCCCGTTCGGCGCCTTCGGCCACTGCGGGCAGGATGACGTCCCGCAGGTATCCGGGCGGTGTCAGCCACGTGATCACGACGTCCGCCACCTCGCCCGCCAGCCGGGCCATCGCCGGCCGCAGCACACCCAGACCCACATCGACCCTGGGCGCGGCGACCGGGGCCAGCTGTCCCCGGAACCTCAGGTGCGGACCGTCCATGACGACCGTCTCGCCGTCGAGCAGGCGGCGTACCGCCGTCACGTACTGGCGTGCCACCTGGAGCGGCTTCTCGTACGGCGCTCCCAGGATGTTCTCCTGGAAGGCCTTGGCTCCCGGGCCGAATCCCGCGATCACCGGTTCCCCGGTGGCCAGCGCCACGGACCGCGCCTGCAGGGCGGCTTCGTAGGGGTGGCGCAGGGGCATCAGCGTGACGCCGAAGCCGGTCGGGACCCGGAACCCCGCTCCGGCCAGGCCGGTGAAGGTCTGGTGGGGCTCCATCACCATGGCCTGCCCCTGCCACAGGCGCACCGCCTCGGTCCACCGGACCAGTCCGGCGAAGGGAAGGGCCTGCTCCAGGCGGCGCGGGACGCACGGAAGAAGCACGGAGTAGTCGGTCATGGTGTCGGGTTCTCCTCGGTCGTGGTGATGGTCTGGCCCCGGACTACTGCCAGTCGGTGTTGTCCTTCTTCGGCGTCACCACGTCGGAGATCACATCGCCGACGGTCTCGAGCCACGCGATGGGGTCGATCCCCGGGACGGACAGCGTCACGTTCCCGGTCCGGTCCGCCGCCACGGTCGTCGCCGCCGTCCGGCTCTCCGCCGGCTGCTCGGCGGCGAAGGCGGTTCCCTGGCCGGCCAGGGCGATCATTCCCGCGGTCAGCAGGCCGATGACGGCGGCCTGTCCACGACGACGGGACGAAAGCGGGCTGCGGAACGTGGAGCGGCTCACGGGTATCTCCCCCATACTCGGCGCGGCTTTCACTCTGCGCTTCTGCTGTTTCCTTGCGAGAACGACTCTGCCGTCTGGGGGAGGCCGTCAGGAGGCCGTGCGCGCGCAGCTTGTTGCACACCCTGATTCCTCATCCTGCAGCGTCTTCCCGCCACCGCTGACGCACCGTCACCAGGCCCGATGTCCGGCAGCGGAAATCAACGCCGATTAGCAACATCAAGATCGGTCGTTGACACTCGGGTACGGGCGTCTGAGGATTCCGGGGACTGCTCGTTGATCGACCGTCAACAGGGGGACATGGATGGGCAACCTGCTCGCTTTCTTGGGCGTGAACGAGGAAGAGGAGCGGTTGTACCGCACTCTCCTGCGCCGCGAATCGCGCCAGCCGTCGCCCGGCACCCAGGAGCCGGATCCGGACGCGCACGCATCGTCCGAGGAGCCGAGCCTGGAGAGGCTGGTGGTACTGGGGCTCGCCACCCGGAACTCCCAGGGCGCGTTCCGCCCCGTCCCTCCGCCCCGGGCCGTGGACGCCCTGATCGACGGCCGCCTGCGCCGCCTGCGGGAAGACCTGGAGACCGAGGCGGCGCAGCACTCGGTGATCGAGTCCTTGTTCAGGGAGCGCTGGACGGCCGAACCGGCACCGCGCGCGAGCAGCGACGACGATCAGATGATCATGCAGCTGCACGGGATCGAGGCGGTCCGCGAAGCCATCGACCGACTGACCTTCTTCGCCCGCACCGAGGTTCTCACCACGGAACCGGTGGGTGTCATCTCCGAAGAATCGATCGCCGTCTCACGCCCCATCAACATGCGGCTGCTGCGCCGTGGCGTGCGCCTTCGCATGACCATGGGTTCGGCCATCCTGCAGGACGACGCCACGCTCGCCTACATGCGCGACCTGGTCCAGCACGGAGCCGAGGTACGGGTCTCCCAGCATCCGATCGAGCGCATGATCATCGTCGACCGATCGGCCGCACTGACCCCCATCGACCCCACCCGCACCGCTCTGGGGGCACTCCTCGTACGCGAACACGGCCTGGTCGCCACCCTGGTCACACTCTTCGAACGCATGTGGGCGGCGGCGGAGGAACTCCCCAGCGAGGACGCCGACATGCCCTCCCCCATCGAACGCAAGATCCTCACCATGCTCAGGGAAGCCGACAAGGACGAAACCGCGGCACGCCGTCTCGGGGTATCGGTACGCACCTACCGCAAACACCTAGCCCTCATCATGCGCCGCCTCGGCGCCGCCAACCGGGTGGAAGCGGCACTCCTCGCACACGAAAAGGGCTGGCTCAACTAGAAGCCGGCGCACGACCGGGAGCTTCGGCCGCTACGCGATGGCCATCGCCCTCCCTCGGCCGGTCGGCCGCCCCTCGGGGCGGCCGACCGGCCAACGGAACGAGTCGGCCGACCGCGGAGCGGCTTCTCGCCGGGGGGCCGAGCCCGTCGGCTGGCGGACCGAGCGCAAGAAGGCAGCACACGCACTGGTCCACGAAACGCTCGCCCAAGGCCACCACTCACGCCGGGCGATCGCCAGGCACCTGGGCTGGGACCTCTACACCGTCCTCCGATACGCGAACGCTGCACACGGGCAGGACACCATCCGCGAGAACCGACCCCGGCCAGCAGACTCGACCCCTACAAGCCCTACCTCGAACGACGGCTCACGGAGGGACGTACCGACGTCACCCGACTCCACGGCGAGCTGATCGCTGAGCAAGCTCCGTCACCTACGGCATGCATCGCCACCGTGCGCGGGGCTCCATCCGTAGCACTGCCATGGCCGCCGACGGTACGGCAGGTGACCGGCCGGCTCACCTGACAGGGAGAGGCGGCAGCGACGTCATGCTTTGGCGTAGGCCATGCCACTGGTGACGACGATCGAGGCCACGTCGCCGGTCTCGGTCCGCCCCAACCAGACAACGCCGCCTGACAGTGCCGTGAACGTAACCAGATCGGCTTGTTGTGACTCGTCGCTGATCCGCTCGCAGCCGTCCGGCAGCTGTCCGATGTCACGCGGCTCCCAACGGCCATCCACAATGGTGCGAAACGGCGCGGACAACGTCGTCCATGCGCCGGCGTCGGCGAAGCATCCAACATTGTGGTCAGCGCCGAACCGGGGATGCTCGCCCGGCGGAAGCCGGTCGACGTCCTCACCGACACCCAGGCCCATCTCCCACCCGACCACAGCAGCGTCACTGACGCGCAACCGGGTCGCCGCGCACTCGACGCCATCGAAGTGTTCGCCGAAGAACTCGTACGGGCCCGCCGTCCACGCGATCTCCACTCGGTAGACGCCCGGGGGAATGCGCACCGCCAGCTCCCGCGGGGGCCCCGTCGGCAACCCACGCTCATATCTCCAGGTGTCGTCATCGTCCCACGGTGCATCCACCACAAGGCGGCCGCTGGGTACACGGATGGTCGTCACCTCCTCGACGCTCGTCACGACGATGGGTGTTGTCGGATCGTCGTACACCGTCCCCAGGTGAGCACCGGGCGTGAAAGCCGTCTCCAAGTACCAGGTGGCTTCAGGCCCGGCTGCCAGCCGCGCGTCCCCTACCCACTTCATGTCTCACCCCTCCTCGCCGCCCAGCCAGGCGGTCAACCGAAAGCTACGTGGGCCCGCTGACATCGAGACTTCGCGAACAGTGGCCATGCCCGGGCCTGGAAAGCTCTCAGAGGCCGCCCAGAGGCTGGAACGGGGCCTCCTCGGACTGCTGATGGTTACCCGTCGGCCAGGCACCGACCGGAACGGCACGAGCGGCCGGGTCGCCGGCGTGCGCCCCCTGTCGGCGGTCGGCCCTCCAGGCGGCCATGTGGCTGCGGACCGCGTCGTCCAGGGCGGTGCCGCGCAGCCCCTCACGCACGAGCGCGGCACGGGCCGTCTCTTCCTCGAGGGCCCGACGGCCTCGCCGGCCGGCTGAGGCGTAGCCGGCTTCGCCTTCCCGGGGCCGGGGGATCCGGGCGGCGGCCAGTTCCGGGTGGTCCTGGGCCAGTCGCTCGCGCAGGCGGGCCATTTCATCGGCCTCGGCGGCCGCGGCGACGCGAGCGGCCCGGATCCGGTCGTACGCCGCGTTCGCGGCCACCGCCTCGTCGTACAGCGCATCGATGGCGCTCCGACGGTCCACGGCAGCCCCGTCACGCTGCTGCTGCAGCAGCGCGCGGTGTTCCGCGTCAAGGCGCTTCGACTCGGCGAGCCCGATCCGTTCCACCTCCCGGTAGCGGCACAGCCGGCATTCCTCGCCGCTGTCCAGGTGGACACCCATCTCGCACTGCGGCAGGTCGCATTCCTGCTCGATCAGGAGCGTGGCGAGGTAGCCGGCCGGGCGCAGGATCCTGTCCGGGCCGTCGTACTCCGGGTGCGCGCGGTCAGGGCCGTTCGTGATGTGCCACTTCCAGTTGATGCGCGTCGCGGCGTGGGCGGGAGTGCGGGGGTACATGTCGAAGGCGGTCGTGCGGGTATCAGGGTTGTGCCCCAGGTACGCACGGACCGCGCGACGCAGGATCTTGATGCGGGACGCCGGGGCGTCGAGGATGCGCAGGCTGTCCAGCAGGCGGTAGACCTCGTCCTCCCCCGCCACCGGCACCAGCTCGCTCACCGGCTGCGCGGACTGCCTCCTACGCCGCCGCTGCTTTCCCGTACCGACATCTTCCTGGTTCGCGGCGGAGCCGCCCGGGCCGGCCTGAGATTTCGCGCCGGCACTCTCGCGCGCGCCCGCGGGCGCGAAACCACCCGCACTTTGGCCTAAGGCCGAACCGAGGGGGTTCTTCTCGGATGGTGACTCGGAAGGTGACTCAGAAGGTTGGGGGACTTGTAGTCCCGGGGGTGGGGACTGCAAGTCCGGGGGGTGGGGACTTGCAGTCCCCACCCCCCCTGTCGGAATGTCTTCTTTGCCCCGGGGACTGTCAGTCCCCGGGGTGGGCGCCGAAGAGGTCGTCCTCGAGCGCTTCACGCCCTTGTCGGACCTGGTCTTCTTGGGAGGGGCCGCGGCCAGCGGCGGCCGGTTGTCAGGGGTGAGCGCAGCGCGGCCCAAGCCCGCACGCTGCTCGTTGATGGACTCCAGCTGTGCGGCACTCCACCACTCGGCCGGGATCATGACCTCCCAGATCACGGGCCGCTGTTCCTTGGGAATGGAAAGCCATGTCCGTGACTGGTGCTTGGTCTGGCGGCGCAGGATTCCCCGGGACTCCATCGCACGGCATCTGCGGCCGGCGGTCTTCGGGTCCACTCGCGCAGCGGCGGCCAGGGTGGGGTACGAGCGGAAGCAGTTCATTCCGTCGAAGTCGCCCTTGACCACCAGGGCCACCAGGATGGCGCGCTCCTCGGCGTCGTTGACCGGGGCGTGATCGATTGCCCACAAGACGGGGTACAGGCTCACCTGGCACCACCCACGACCAAGGCCGCAAGGGTGCCGGGTGCCCGGCGGGTCGGTACGTATACGTGCAGGTCAGACACGGGATGGATCTCCCCGGTAGGGGAGCCGCGAACGGAAGTGTGACCAGACAGGGGCCCGGAATGGTGGCCTTCGATTGTGAGTGGCCCCTATTCTGGGTATCGGTGACCACGCGGGCCGTAGGCCCACGAGCATCACCCCCGGCGAGGTCACCTCACCGGACACGACTCGGGCTCCGCAAAGTTGGCGAGTCGGTTGCTGTACGAGGCCGTTCCTGTTGGCGCAGGGACGGCCTCAGCAGTTTTACGGGCTTGTTGTGGCGACAGGGCGGTGGAGCACGCTTTCGCGGGAGTCGCCGTAGGCCTTTCGTCGGACGCCCACCGCCGCCGCGACCTGCGGCCGATTCAGGCCGGCAGCACGACGTGCACCCCGGTCCTGTAGGGCCGGCAGCGAGGCCGCCTCTTGAGGCCGGTCTTCCACCCTTGCAAGGCAAGCTTGATTGCGCATCAGAATCACTCCCCCGTACCTGATGATCGAAAAAGATACACACCGACCGCGAGGCTTGCTGCAGGTATGGGAATCGCAAAGCCGCCTGTGAACGCGAGCGAAGAGTGCTCCTCGGCCGTAGGGCGGGCAAACGGCACCAATCGTCGGCTGCCGGAGGATGCGCTCCCCAGCCCTTTCGCCCACGACGGGATTTCGCAGGGCGAGTGGGATTCGACGCCGGGAGGTGTCTTCAATTGAAGACACGACGGGTCGAGACACTGGGCCCCGCGGTGAGGGTGCGTCAGCCGCAGGAGGCGTTCGGTTTGGCGGATCGTGTGTGGCCGGGGCCGGGTGGTTCCGGGGGCCGGGAGTCATCACCGCTGCCTGGACCGCGCTGGAGGGAACCAACAGGGCCGTCGCGCTGCGCGCCGCCGGACACGAATGGAAGCTCCACACCTCCGTGCGCCCCATGCTGGAGGCTCTGGTGTCCGGCGCCCGGCTCACCTTCGGGGACCTGGCCGAGCGCTCCGGCCTCACCGTGGGACAGGTCGCGGCGCTCGCCACCGAGCTGGTATCCAAGGACGCGGCAGCCGTCTCCCAGAAGGAGGCAGCCGCAGAGGCGGCCGCGCATCACGCCGCGCTCGCCGCCGAGGCCCGCATGCGTCCCCCGCTGACCGGCGCATGGCCCCAGGCCCTGGCCGACGGCTAGGCCGACCTGCTGGACCGCGCGTATGCGGCCATGCCCGAGGGCTACATCCCGCCCCCGGACCTGGCCCCCCTCGCCTACGAGAGCACAGGCCCGGCTCTCGCCGAGATCGCCGCCGCCCACCTGGCCCGCCACGACCGCGCCCACGCTGAATGCCGTCCGGGAAGGCGTACCGCGACCGTGCCGTGAGCAGCGAGCGTCCTCTTCGTTGGGCCATATAGCCGACCAAGAGGCGGCACGGCACCAGCGTCACGGCTGCCCGACGCCCGCGCCGGGCAGTCGTGACTCGAACGACGCAAGGTCGTTGGCCGCGTATGAACAACACCAAGCGCGCACTCGCCGCCCTCGCCCTCGCGGGGGCAGCCCTGACGATGACCGGCACCGCCCAGGCGGCGAGCGCACCCAGTTCTGGGCTTGAAGTGCCAGATTCCGGCACGAACGCGGCCTTCAATGGCAAATCACTCAGTCTTGCCAACCTGGCCGAGAACGATTCCATGAATCAGGATTTTGCCGGCGGCTTCTGGGCGGTCTGACGGATGATCACACCACCAGGGCCCTGCCCCTCGGCGAATTCCAGGGGTCGTTGCACCACGTGATCACCGACGTGTGGTGGCGAGCAGTTCAGACAGGCGCTCGGCTGGGGCTTCCCAGTCGAGCGCCTTGCGTCGCAACGGGCCCTAGTGGGGTTTAGTCGACGGTCTGCCCGTCGTACATACCGCCCCTGCAGGTCGGGAGCACGGGCGTCGACCGATCGATCGTTCCGCCGTTGTCCGTGCACTCACCCGGGGTGACGCTGGCCGGGGTGACGCTGGCCGGGGTGACGCCGGCGGCGGTGGCGGCGCCCGTGAGGCCGAGTCCGGCGAGGGCTGCCGTGGCGAAGACTGCGGCGAGGATTCGTCGAATGCGCATTTGGTTCGCCTTTCACAGATTGCCTCGGTTGGGGCACTAGCCATCTTGATCTTCACCCATGTGGGTGGCACGTTATGTTGGGCCATTCGGGTGACAGTGTTGTCGGGTGCGGGGTCGTGACGCGACCCGCCAGAGCGGATGGAAGCCCGTGCCACATCCGCG
Organism: Streptomyces virginiae; assembly: GCF_041432505.1. Lineage (GTDB taxonomy): Bacteria > Actinomycetota > Actinomycetes > Streptomycetales > Streptomycetaceae > Streptomyces > Streptomyces virginiae_A. Next base: position 181,866 of record NZ_CP107872.1, on the reverse strand, counting down.
CCAGGGCGGATCCCAGCGGTCAAGAGCAGTCAAGCGGGACGCCTCGCGATCGATTAATCACCAGAGGCCGTTTGCGCTGGTCAGCGTCAACCCCTTCCGTGACGGCCTGGTGATTCCCAAACTCAGAGCGCGGGCTCGATTCCCCCGCCACCGTCGACCTGATGTTGGCCGCCCAGCAGTACGCCGCCGACCGGTTCGGCCTGCGCGCCACCGGCCGACGAGGAGTTGCGCAGTAGGCACGCGGCCCGCAGTAGGTGAGGGCATTTCCATCCGTTGCCGCAGATAACTGCCCTGTTATCTGCACTACGGTGATCGTCGACCAGGGAGAACGCATCCGTTCCCCGACATGGCGAGCACCCCCGTGGCGACCGTCGTCCCCCTCAAAACCGGCTCCGGAGCGGCGACCGTGCGCACCGCCGCAGACCGCTACAAGGCCGCCTGGGAGGATGCCCGCCACGCCTTCAGTCTCACCCCTCTGCTGCGCGCGGCCGCGGCCCCGGATGTCGACGCCTTCACTGAGCTTGTCTTGCAACCTCCGTGCGTTTAGGTCTGCAGGTGGCTCTCCGTCGGGTGCGGTTTCTGATCACGCGGAAGGGGAGAGCCGTTCGTGCACCCATTCGGGGTCGGGGTTGGTGTGTGGCCGGCCCGCCACGACGACGGTCGGCACGGTCTCGTTGCCGTCATTGGCTGCCCTCACCGTTGCGGCTCCTGCCGGGTCGCGCCAGATGTTGACCCAGTGCAACTGGCGAGCGCCGCGGCCCAGCCGGATGCGCAGTCGTATGCAGTACTTGCAGCCAGGCCGCCAGAAGACGACCGGTCGGCCGTCGACCGTGCTGCGGCGTTGTGCTTCCTGCGCACCGATCGACCTCGGGAAGATCAGGGGTGAGTTCACGCCGGCGAGCGCCAGGAACGCCAGCAGGAATGCTGCGGCTGTGCCGGGGCTCCCCTTGAAGAACAGCCCGGCCGCGACGGCTGAGCCGCTGAGAACAAGCAGCATCGGCAGGATCCAAGCGCGCATCATGATGATGCAGGCTATCGATAAGTCGAAATGCTCCTCGAACTAGCCCGCGGCGACAGAGCCGCTTTCCGTGACGCGTGCACGCGGGTGATCTTCGCTGGGAGACCAGTGGGACCGAAGGTGGGCCTCAGGTGCAGACGATGGGGCAGCCGCGTCGGATCGAGTGCTGTGCAGCGCGCAGGAACAGTGCGACGTAGAAGGCTGTGGCCAGGTCCTTGGTCCACGGTCCTGTTCGACCAGCGGCCAGTTCCTTCGCTTCGTGCCTGAACCACGTGCTCAGGTCGAGGTTGTCGCATGTCGCCGGGGTTTCGGCCGGCAGATCGATGGCTGCCGCCAGCTTCTCTGCGAGTGGTAGTACCTGAGGAGCGCCGGCGACCATGGAGTCGTGGTCGTCGGATTCGATGGGCAACCAGATCTCCTCATCGAGAGAGAAGGGCACGAGCACGGTCCAGCCGCAGAGGATCTCCGATTCCTCTCGTGACAGGTGCGTCTGACACAAGGCGAGGAACCCGGTCATGTCGGGGGTCAGCTTTTCCTCGAAAGCTTGCCCTGAGCCAGGTGCGAAGGCCGTCTCTGCGGGGACGTCCTCGTAAGGCGGCAGGCCCCGCCGCGTGAGTTCAGCATCGAGTGCCGAAGCGACTTCACCCCATCCGTCCTCCTCGTCACCGAACCATTCCTCCGCGCCGACGCTCACCAGGTAAACACCCATGTGGGGGAAGCTATCGCGCGCATCTGACATCGATCAGTGAGCCAACAGGACTCGCTTGCGGAGCAGTGCGAAGCCGGCCCGGCCGAACATCTGGCGCTCGGTGAGCAGCAGCCACCAGGCCGCCGCCCGCCGGTCCGGCCGCAGGTAACGGGTCTGCAGTTCCTCGACGTCCAGGCCGGTGACCGGTCGTTGTAGGTGCGCACGCGTTCCTCGAGAACCAGGCTCCCGGCGCCCGCCTGCAGAACCCGCGCGATGGCCCGGGCGGCCATCTGCGCCCCGAGCGGAGTTCACCCGCCGGTACAGCTCGACGTACACGTCGTCGGCGGCGTTCGCGGGTTCGCCGTCCTCGCGGGCCTGGGTGGCGTTGCGGCCGCGGGCCGTCCACCGCGCGAGGGTGGCCCGGGAAACGCCGGCGCCCTCGGCGGCGAGCGAGTTGGCGACGCCCACGGCGGTCGCCTTGACGATGCTCTCGATCCGCTCCGGCGTCAGGAGGGAGGGGCGGCGGGTGCTTGATCTCATGAGAGCGGACCGTACGTACACCTCGTCGCTTGCGTCCCCGGCGTCACGTATTTTGCGATCTCCGCGACGGTCCTACGTCACCTACACCCCTTCTTGACCAGCGGTTTCCGGGCCGCCCGTGGGCCGCACGTAGAGTGCGGCCATGAAAGAGATCCCCTGGTTCGAGTACGACGAAGACGATCTGAACGTCGCACAACGCGCGTTCGCGGACGTTCTCGCCGAACGTGCTCGCTCCTGGCTGGTCTACCCGGATGACACTGCCGTGGTGCCTCCGGCGCACGCCTACGATCACGAGCTGATCGTCTGGCTGGACATCGTCGATCCGCAGCGCAACCAGGGAATCCTGACCGTGGGCGCCCACTTCAACGGGACCGCCGTCCATGCAGACAAGCTCCACAATCAGCTCTTCTCGCTGCCGGAGGAGGCGACTGAGTTCACCTTCACAGCCGCCGGAAGCCCGGCAGAACTGGCAGAGCGGACAGCTGCTTGGTTCGAGGCCATCCTTGTGCGCCCGCTGGTCCGCTGCGAATGGCAGCACGCGGGCAAGACGTACGCGGTCCGCTACGAGTTCGCCGATACGGGCCGAGGCCTCATCGAGAGCTTCGACGACGCCCTCGCACCCCGCCCGCTTCGGAAGCGACTCGCCGCAGAAGGCATCGTCCGAGGCCGTGGGCGGATCAATCGCGCCTACCTGGGCGAAGCAGACCTGATCGCATCGGTCAGAGGTGACCACCCCGGTCAGTAGCTACGGGACAGCGCTTATCAGAGCCTGTCTTCGTGGCCGGTCCGCGGTTCGTAGTGAGGGCTGGTTAGGCTGCTGCGATGGGGAACAGCGAGCTGATCGTCGACCTGCACGGTCGGCCGATCGAGACACTCAACAACTTCCGGGTAGCGGTTACCGCGGGCCACGGCACGGCGGTCGCACGATGAGCGACTCGACCGCAGCGGGCACGCAGGAGACGGAGAACCGGCGTCTGATGGACACCGTCGCCACGGTGCCGCTGCTCTCCACCGTCGGAGATCTGGCTGCGCTGCTGGCCCGACTGCCCCAGGACATGCCGCTCGTCCTGGACGACCACGTGCGCGTCGCGGACCCAGACGACACCAGCCTGGTTCACACGATCACGCCTCGGATTGTCGGCGTCGTCCAGGACGTCGGCACCGAGGCCTCAGTCTTGCGCCCGGCCCTGGAGCTGGGCCTGGTTCATGTGCCCGACGCCGAAGAGAGCGTGCAGGCAGCCGCTGCCGTTCGCTCCGACCTGCCGCCGCACAGCCCACTGGCCCGAGCCGAGGCCCGCCTGGAGGACGGCTACCTCGTCGAGGGGCTGCTGGACGCGGCCACCGTGCTCGACAACACCGCGCGGCTGTTGGGGACAACCGCCCTGGACTGGATGGAGTACGACGGAGCCGACGCCCAAGCCCTTAAGGCAGAGGCCGACCGGATCCACCACGCGGTAGCCCGACTCCGCGCGCTCGCCCCGGGCGTGGAGTTGCCCGCGTGAGCGCTTGGCCGGCATCAAGTCCGGCGCTGACCGAAGAGACAGAACCTGGACCGGGGTGCTGGTGGACGTGGTGCCCTTCGACACGCAGCTCGGCGATGATCTGCCGCAAGTAGACCGCGTTCCACACGATCACGATGTTGAGCATCGACGGCCGCGGCGCACGGCAGGTGGCGAGGAGCTCGGCTGTCGCCGACCAGGTGCATGGCCAGGATCGGCCTGACGCTCTGGGTGTCAGGCGTTCTCGGGTCCGGCCGGGGTGACCCATTCGACGAACTGGACGATCATGCCGTTGGGGTCGGTGACCTGGAAGAGACGCTCGCCCCAGGGCTCCTCGCGTAGCGGCATGGTGATCTCGACGCCCTCGGCGCGCAGTCGCTTCTCCTCACGCTCGATGCCGGTGGTGGCGAAGGCGAGGATCAGACCGGAGGCGTGCTGGTCACGCTGGTCGGCCGGCAGCACTTCGGTGCCACGTGCGAGCAGGACGATGTCCATCGCGGCGTCGTCGCGCGACAGGGAGGCGAATCCATCGGCGGCGGCCTGCTCGGTGTAGCCGAGGTGGGTGGTGAAGAACCGCTGGGACGCGGCGACGTCGTCGACGGTGAGCGAGACGGTGGACGCGGTGATCTGCAAGGTGGTTCTCCTCAGTGGCTTCCGGGGGCGCAGGTTCGGGTGCCGGGTGGGTGCAGGTCAGTAGCTGGAGCGGCGGGGAAGGTTGCGGGCTTTCGGGGAGCCCCGTCGGGCGGGTGCGGGCAGAACACGGGCCGGACGCTGATTGCCGCGGGGTATGGCCGGGGCGCGGTTGTCGCGCTCCGTCAGGACCGGGCCGATCTTGACGGGTGCCATCCGCAGGGCGACAGGGCGGGATTCGAGCATGGGCACATCCGTTCTTCGCTCCAGAGCAAATTTACGACCGACGTAATTTTAGGCTGGTCCTTCTTAGGGTGTCAACATAAAAATGCTACGAGTGTAAGATTGCTCCATGACTACTGATGCCCTCTCATCCCCACCCCCTACCGGCCTGCGGGAATCCAAGAAGCAAGAGACCCGGCAGCTCATCTCCGACGTGGCCACCGGCTTGTTCCTCGCCCAGGGCTTTGAGCGGACCACCATTGCCGAGATCGCCGCCGCCGCGCGGGTGGCGAAGAAGACGGTGACCAACTACTTCCCGCGCAAGGAGGACCTGGCCTTGGATCACCAGGACGCCTTCACCGCATCCCTGGCCAGTACGGTGACCGGCCGTCAGGTCGGCGAGTCGGCCTCGTCGGCCCTGCGCCGGGCCTTCATCGACGCAACCGCAACCGCCGATCCGGTCGCCGGGTTCTCCGGTCCCGAATTCGCCCGCATGATCGCCGACAGTCCCACCCTTTCCGCTCGGCTGCGCGACCTGCACGACCTGCGAGAGGCCGCCTTGGCCGACGCCTTGGCCGACGCCACCGACGCACCCCGCGGCGACATCACCCCCCGCACCGCCGCCGCCCTGCTCGGTGCCGTGCACCGCACCCTGTTCCAGCGCATCCAGGAACTCACCCTCACCGGACAGGACAACGCCCAGATCTCCGCCACAGTCATCGCCGAGGCGGACAGCGCCTTCGGCCTGTTGGAGCCCGCACTCGCCGACTACGCCGAAGCGTGAGCCAGGCGTCGCTCTCGGCATTCCGACGGTGCCCGGTCCTCGGCAGCGAACGTGATCCACCGATACGGCCGCGCATCCAGGCACGACGGACAGACGTTGGTGTCGTCGAATCATCGGAGACCACGGCTGACCGTGTGACCGAGTTGCGCGCCAGAGGGCAGTGAGATGATCTTGAAGCCCTGAGCCCGGCCCCCGTATGTCAGAAGGACACGCGCCGTTCTGCCGGCGGCAGAACACCGGCCGGACCGGGCTCGATGATCACTACAGTCCCGTCTCATGACGACGATCACGACGCGCACGGTCGAGTATCCGGCCGACGGTTTGACGATGATCGGGCACCTCGCCCTCCCGGCCGGTGCCGACCGCCGGCCCGCGGTACTGCTCGGACCGGAGGGCATGGGGCTCAGCGACATCGAGCGCCGCAGGGCCGATGCTCTCGCCGAGCTGGGATATGTAGCGCTGGCCTTCGACCTTCATGGCGGGCGCTATCTGGGTGACCCCGAGGAGATGCTGGCCCGTTGCCTGCCGTTGCTCGCCGATCCAGACCGGATGCGTGGCATCGGCCATGCGGCGCTCGACGTGCTGCACACCGAACCGCGGACCGACCCCGACCGGATCGCCGCCGTCGGCTACGGCACCGGGGGCGCCATCGCACTGGAACTCGGGCGCGACGGCGTCGACCTGCGCGCGATCGGAACGGTCAATGCAACGACCACGGGCCGGCCGGGCGAGGCCGCGCGCATCCGCTGCCCGGTCTGGGCCGGGGTCGGGTCGGAAGACCCGATCATGGCGCCCGCGCAACGGAACGCGTTCACCGCCGAGATGCAGGCCGCAGGCGTCGACTGGCGCCTCACGGTCTACGGCGGCGCCTTGCACGCCTTCCACCACCCGCCCGTCGACCACCCCACGGTCCCCGGCGTCGGCTACCACCCACAGCACGCACAACGAGCCTGGCGCGACGTCGTCGACCTGCTCGCCGAATGCCTGCCCGTGACGGATGAACCGGGGCATGACCCAGGTATGCACGCCGGCTCCGGGCACTGACAGTCCCCACCTCCACGGCGAAGCCACTCAAGGCACGGCCCCTGAACGCCTACCTGCCCCCTCGTTGGCGCCGGGCGACCACATCGCCCACGCCTCCTCCACCAAGGACTCGACCCCTCGATCTCGCGACCCGCGCCGAAGTCGCCCAGCTGAGTGCAGCCGGTACGGCCACCCCTCACCCCCGGCACACCACCCGAAACAGGCTCAGTTGGAGCCCCGGTCTTCCGCGCCTGACGACGACACCTGCGCCGAGACGGTCGCCACCGAGCTCGGCGCCACCTGCTTCACGGCCTTGGTCCCGAATACTGGCAGCCATGACGAACACTCCTGCCGCACCCGTCCCGTTCTCCCGGATCAAGATCCGGACCGGGGCGCTGGTGTTCTGCGGCGACGACGTCGCCCTCATCCGCCGTGACCGCGCCGACTCCACCCACTACACCCCGCCCGGCGGCAACGTCGAACACGGCGAAGACCTCACCCGCGCCCTCGCCCGCGAGCTCGCGGAGGAACTCGGCCTGGACACGGCGGCGGCCGAGGGCGGGGACCTGATGTGGGTCGTCGACCAGCGCGTGACACGCCCCGGCCCCACCCCGCCGCCGCGCAAGCTCCACCTCATCTACCGCTTCCACATCAGCCCCGACATCCGGGCGACCCTCGCCGCGCAGGAACTGGACGAGCTCCCCGACGGCAGCCACGAGGTTGGTGTCATCGAGTGGATCGACTACCGCAACACTGCCGAACTACCCATCTTCCCGCCCATCGGCCCCGCCCTCGCCGCCCTCGCCGATCCCCACGCCGCCGTCACCGACACGGCGCTGGACGCCGTCACCGACGCGAACTACACATGGGTGTAGCACTCGCGCTCGTCAAGGCCGTATACAGCCCCGCGACTCGCCCCCTGAGAGGTGTCGGCCGAGAGGGAGGCTACGAGCGAGCGGCCGGCAAAGGGCGAGAAGGTGACTGCGGACCGAGTGCACTACGGGGACGGTGAGTGTGTAGGCGCGCCGTACGGCGAGGTCCGGGCGGACCACGACGCGAATGCCGTGCGGGGAGGGCTTGGTCGAAGACGGCGACGGATTGCCTGCGAGCCCAAGGAACCCGCGCCGGAGAACTGGGGCGACCACTTGGCGCTGTGGGCGCAGCTGCCAGGAGCGGGAGGGTGCACTGCCCTGGACGGTGCGTGGTCGACCTCGCCACACCCGAACTGACCGACGCGGTTTCGCGGTGGGGCGGCGTCGCCGAGATCGCGACACTCGGGAGCGCCTCCGCATTCACGGGCCGCTTATACGCCCATCCAGTGGGTCGGAAGTCCGGCGGATCTGATCGGCTACATGGGCGTCAGGTCCCGGACGAGGCGGGTCAGCTGCGGCGACGGGGCTACCTGCAACTCCGCTTGCAGCAAGCGCCGATATTCCTGGTATCGCTTGACGGCGGAGGCCACGTTGCCCTCGGCCAGGTGGACCTCGACGGCAATCCGGTGAGGAGTCTCGCGGAACGGGTCGATGGAGACGGCAGCGAGCGAGGCCTGCAACGCGGACAGGTGACGGCCCTCGGTCTGGAAATGCTGAGCCAGCGCCTCCAGGGCGTACAGCCTTAGCTGATCACAGCGTTCGCGGTGCAGCAGCAGCCATTCGTCGTCCCAGCCGGGGAGCAGGACCTGGCTCAGGTCTGCAACGAGTCCATCCCCGTCAGGGAGCTTGCATTCGCCGGAGACGAGGCGGTATGCCGCGTCCCACGCGTCGTGGAAGTCGACAGAGAATGACGTCGCGAGCGTGAGGCTGTGATCGAGGCTGTCGATGGGGGGTACTGGGCCGACCCTTCTGCCCTGACACAGCGCCGACCGCAGGTTGGCGGCAGCCCGACAGGGAGTGCAATCGGGCCACAACTGCTCGGCGACCGCACGTCGGTCCATGCCCTCGCGGTGCAAGGCCAGGAAGGCCAGCAACCTTTGAGCTGCATGGGAGACGGCGACGCGCCGCCCTCCACAGGTGACTTGGAAGGGCCGCAGGATTTCGAGATGGGCTCCTTGCGACACACATATCACTCTGCGCGACGACCTAGACGGCTGCAACCGGGCGGGGCGCATCTCACGGCTACCCGCCACGCCGACTCCGCGCGCTCCCGTCGGTGCATATATGCATCCACTGCGACGCAGGAACGTTTCTGCAACGTGTGCCGAAACGCCTCCGCGACGGAACTCGAACGTTTTCGACGAAACGCGAGAACGACCCCGAAACGGGTCCGTGGGACACCTTTCTCGTGGCCCGGCGCGTCAGACGCGACAGCCAAGCCACGCAGGACCGAATCAGTGCACGTCGAGATTGCGGTACGCGGAGGTTCAGCATGGACATCCGATCGGTGGTGCGCGGGATAGGCGGGGAGCAAGAGCTCCTCGGCAGCCCTGAGGTGCGCGTGGCGGTCCTCGACGGCCCGGTAGACATGGCACATCCCTGTTTCGCGGGATCGAACCTCACCCGGATGCCCACTCTGGTGTCGGGCCCGGCCGGCCCCGGGCCTATGTCGCTGCACGGCACGCATGTCACGAGTCTGCTCTTCGGCCAGCCCCAATCGCCGGTACCCGGCCTCGTGCCCCACTGCACCGGCTTGCTGCTTCCGGTGTTTCGGGAGTCCCCGGACGGCCGAATGGCACGCGTGCCGCAATTGGACCTGGCGCGGGCCGTGGAACAGGCCGTGGAGGCAGGGGCCCACGTCATCAACATCAGCGGTGGGGAGCGAACCCCCGAGGGCGCGCCAGACAGCATGCTGGAACGGGCGCTTCGACTGTGCGAGCAAAACGGGGTGCTGGTCGTCGCAGCCGTGGGCAACGACGGCTGCGACTGTCTCCAAGCCCCCGCTGCCACTCCGTCCGTGCTCGCCGTCGGGGCGGCCGACGCCACCGGAGCGCCGCTCGACATCAACAACTGGGGCATCGCCTACCGGCTGAACGGGGTTCTGGCCCCCGGACAGGACATCCAGGGCGCCGCGCCAGGCGGCGCGCTCGCCTCGCTGACCGGCAGCAGCTTCGCCGCCCCGGCCGTGACCGGGGTCGTCGCGCTGCTGGTGGCAAGGCAGCTGGCCCAAGGCCGCAAAGCCGACCCACTTGCCGCGGCCCGTGCTGTACGTGAGTCCGCGATCCGTCCGACCTGCGACCCGGACGACTCACCCCAGTGCCGCAGGCTCCTCGGCGGCCGGCTGAACACCGCCGGCGCCTTCGCCTTGGTCGACGGGCTGGGAAACCCGGCATCCGGCCCTCACGGCACGACGCACACCGAAGAGAAAGAGAGAGCCATCGTCATGGACACGAACGCCGCAAACGCCCAGGCCGAGGAACCGTCCGAGGCCGTACCCGCAGCCATGTCCCAGACACCCGCCAGCGCCGCAACCCCGATGCCCACAATGCAGACGGCGACCTCACACGGCGCACCAGCGCAGGCACCGGTCCCCGGCGAGGCTCAGGCCCCCGTGACCCCGTCCTCGGACTCGTGGCCCGCTCAACCGCCCTGGCCGCCCGCTCCTCCAGCGATGCAGCCCGGGGTTCAAGCCGCAGCCCAACCTGCCGCACCTCCTGTATATGCAGCACCTGCAGCGCCTCCGGCCTACGCCACGCCCCCTGCCTACCCGGCACCCGCCGCACCTGTTGCCTATACGGCACCCGTGGCCTACGCCGCACCTGCCGTTCCCCCGGCGAACAACGGTGTCTGCCCGTCCTGCGCCGGATGCGGCGGTACCTGCGGAGCCGCAGCCGGACATTCCAGCCCGAGCGGTGCCGCCCCGTCCGCCCCGGCGCCCTCCCCCGGCAAGCAGCTGATCTACGCGATCGGCACTATCGGGTTCGACTTCCAGACCGAAGCCCGCCGCGACAGCTTCCGTCAGCAGATGCCGCACATTGTCGTCCCGGCGACGAAGGGACATCCTGAAGAGGAGGTCCAGCCGAACATCTACGACCCCAAGCAGCTGCACGCCTACCTGAGCAAAAACCCGTGGGCCTCGGACAAGTTGACCTGGACGCTCAACGCGGACGCGACCCCGCTCTACGCCCTTGAAGCGGAAACTCCTGTGGGCATGGACTGGACCCGGCCGATCATCAAGAACCCCAAGGCGTCCGCGTACCAGGTGCATGGGCTTGCGGCCGGCGCCGCCGGCGACGTCAAGCAGCTCGCCGAACTCCTTGAGACCCTCGCCTACCCTCCGGTCTCCTTCGTTTACAGGACCTTCCGAGACGCGCTCCTGGGACAGACCAAGAGCAAGCAAGACGTCGACTTCGTCTCCCGAGTCTCGATTCCCGGTGTCCTCACAGACCGTACCGTCCGGCTGTTCTCGGGACAGGTCGTCCCCGTGGTCGAGGTCAAGAGCCGCGGCTTGTTCACCTGGAACGAGACACTGCTGGTCGACGCCGTCTTCGAAACAGTGCTCGCACTCAAGATTCGCGAAGCGCGCAAGGCGGCCGGAGCGAACGCGGCGGCACAAGACGCAGCCGAAGCCAAGGTGCGTCAGGAGTTCGCCGGAGAGAAGGGCAGGTTCCTCAAGGACACCGTGCGCGCACTGCTGGACAAGATCTACTGGAAGTTCCGCAACCTCGGGCAGAGCTCCGCCGACCGGGCGCTGAACGCGGCGGGCACCAACGCATTCCTGGTCGGCGCCGAGATCCAAGACGGCATTCTCTCCGCGGCGCACGTCCCCGGCAGGAACGACAACTTCTACGCCCTGGACACCGTCACCGTCTCCAAGAGCCCCTTCTGCCGTCCCGGCTCGGACTGCCAGGACGTCACCTTGACCTTCTTCGACCCGGAGAACGACCAGAGAGCGCCGGTGTCGTACCTGTTCACCTTCGACGTGAGCGATGACCTGCCCGTAAGCCTCGCTCCCGTGCACACGTTCATCGGCAGCGTCTGACTGCCGACCCAACCAAGGAGCCCCCATGCCCGAAACCAGGTCTCCAGTTCCCCCCGCACTTCCCCTCCAGGCTCCGCCGGTCACCCGCGAACCGTCACAAGCGCTGCAGGAGAGGCACGACGGCTACGGCGTGGAAGCCGCCCGCTCGGGCTGCGCGGAGCTGTGGGGTCCCGCACGGCAGATGTGTTACGCGCAGCGGGCGCAAACAGTCTGAGCGCACTGCGAGAGGCAGGACTTTGAGACTCCGGCGGGAACCTCCCACCGGCCAGTCACCAGGTGAAAGGTGAGAAAGATGAACGAGCCGTTTACGCGGCACGAGGAGAGGCCGGCTCCGTCCGGCACTCCGCGGACGCCGTTCCAGACCCCCGCCATCGACCGCAACCCGATCGGACCCAGGGGCTCCGGCGAAGGCGTCGACGGCGTCGAGGCCAACAACTTCTGGGGCAAGGCCCTGAACGTCCTGAAGAACGTCCTCTTCTAGGGACGCCACGCACCATCCGCCGCAGCGGTGGCGGGTACGTGGGTCCCCCGCCACCGCCGCACCGGCCAGAGAGGACGTCGGGATGAACACAGAGATCCCGCAGAGTGCACAGTCTCCGCCCGTCCTGCGGACGCCACTCCAGGCCCCTGCAATCGACCGGAGCCCTGCGACCCAGCGCGCCGAGGCCGACTCAACAGGCGTCGAGGCGAACTGGGAAATGCCCTGGACACTCATCGGCCATGGAGTGAGAGGCGCGTTGGACGCATGGCTCTCCAGTCGGACCTAGTGCCGAGGTACCTATGGAAAGGACACCGACATGAATCAAGATTCCTCACCCCGAGCCGGCCCGTCGGCCGACACACAGACACCTCTGCAAACGCCGGCGGTCGACCGCAGCCCAGCAGCCCCGCAGGCAGCAGACACCGCCCACGGCGGCGCGGAGGCGAACTGGGCAAAGCCCTGGGACCGGATCGGCCACGAATCCAAGCAAGGCATGTCCTGGCCTGGCGCACCATCCGTCTTCCAGCCCTGGGCACCGTAAGGAAAGGACTCAGACATGAACGAAGAGTTCACACCCCGACCAGTCACGTCGGCCGACCTGCAGACACCCTTCCAGGCGCCGGCAGTCGACCGCACCCCCGCAGCCCCCAGGGCTGCGGGCAGCGAGAGCAGCGGCGTCGAGGCGGACTTCGCCTGGCTGCTGCCTCTGGCCGCGAAGGCCGTCGGCTCTCTCTTCAGGTGAGAGCCGCGTGTCGGCAGCGGGTCCCTCCGCCGTTGCCGAGAAGGGAAAGGAGGCAGCATGTACGACCAGTCCGAATCGGACGCTGCGGATCGTGGAGCCCGGTTCAACCTCCCGGTGCTGGGGACACTGGAACGCCGATGGGACACATACCAGCCGTTCCTGAAGGTGATCGGGATCTACCACACCCTGGAGGACCCCAACAAGGTGGGCTACCGGGTGGAAGAGCCGCCACCGAAGTCCACTTTCGGCTCCGTCGTTGCAGACCCGTCCGCCTCTGACGGGCTGGACGACCGGGGCTGGGACTGCCCGCTGGGTGAACCCTGCACATGGATCGGCCCGGTCTAGGAGGTGCCCCCTCCCCGGCTGCCGCCCCCAAGGCCGCAGCCGGGGAGACCTATGCCCCGCCGGCCGCGACCCCGCCGACACGGCGGCGGACCGGCCGCCGGAGACCTCGAAACCCGCATCAGCGCTGGCGGTGTCCCGATTAATACTCCAGCTGTAGATCGTGATCAAGGGTTGACTGGCGTTGCGACCAGGAGGTGGGCCTGCTCTGCAGGAGCATCGGAGCAAGGCCGTTTGTCGTGATGGCGGTGCAGCTATCGTCAGCCCATGCAGCCAAAGGTGATCTTCTTCGACCTCGGAGGCGTCGTCTGCCGCTTCCATCCAGAGCGACGGCTTGCCGCGCTCGGTGCAGCATGCGGGCTCAGACTTTCTGATCAACGGAACGTGGCCGTTTCACGGCCCCGCTTCGCTCGACCGCGACACCATCCGGCAAGGTGTGGTCCGACCACATCTCAGGCGAGGGCGGTGCGCACCCCGGCCAGCACCTCGTCGGCGTGAGCGACTCCGGGGACCGGTGGGAGGGCATCATCGAGGCCCCTCAGGGCCGGTCGGTGAACGTGTCCGCCGAGGCCGTCGGCTCCGCATACCGGGTCCCGGCCGAGTGGGTCAGCTTCGCTGCCGGCCAACACCCCGGCGAGCAGTACGTGACGGTGAACCGGACACCGCCAGCGGAGCTGGACCCCAACACGATGGAGGGGATGTGGGCCCGCCTGGTCCGGCCGACGGTCATGCCTGGCACCCACCTCAAGGACGCCCAGGTCGACCCGGCGACCGGCGGCTGGGTGGCGTGGGTCGTAGCCGACGAGGACAAGGCGTCCCTCCCCGTTCCCAACCGCACGGACCTGGTGGGGGCGCTGCGGTCCACCATGACCCTGGTCGACTACCAGCCCAACAAGTCCGACCCCCGCAAGGCAAAGATCCACATCATGGAGAAGAACCCCCTGGAGGACGGGGTGCCCTTCCCCGGCCCGCAGGTGCTCAAGCCGTCCCCGGGCGGATACATCTCCATCGGGCGCGGCGTCTCCGGCCGCCCCGCCCGCCTCCAGCTCTTCGACCCCGTCCTCGGCGCGCAGCACGTGTTCATCGCCGGGGTCACCGGATCCGGCAAGGGCGGCGCCGTCCAGATCATCGCCCTCGCCGGACACCTTGCGGGGATGGCGATCATCTACGCCGACCCCAAGGGCAGCTCCAACCCCGACGTCGAGACGATGGCCGCGTACTCCGCCATCGGCGACGACGCGATCAAGGCGCTGCGCCTGTCCTACGCCATCCTCAAGCACCGGATCGCGGAGTCGGCGCGCCTGGGCCGCAAGAACTTCAAGGCGACGGACGGCTGCCCGTGGGTCATGACGGTCGTGGACGAGACGCACATGATCACCGACACGGCGACCGAGACCGGGAAGGAGGCGGTGTTCATCCTGGACAAGCTCGCCTCGCTGGGCCGCAACCTCGGCATGACGCTGCTGATCGTCAACCAGGCCGTCAACGCCGCCAAGCTCGGCGGAGACACCGCGATCCGCACCAACGTCATCCAAGGCGGCGCGATGATCATGCTGCGCACCGACAGCGCGCAGTCCAACCTCGTGACCGTGGAGGGCTTCGAGGGAATCGACCCCGGTGCGATCCCGGCCGCCTGGAACATCGAGGACGAGCCCCTCATCTGGTCCGACGACCTGCCCATCAACGACCCGGCGAGGACGTTCGGCCTCGGCTACGTCGGCTCGCCCGGCGAGCCGGTGCAGATGATGCGGACCTGGGTCCTGGAATCTGCCGCCCCCTACATCCGCCGCGACGCCATCATCTGGCCGCGGGACTTCACCAGCTGGGACGACCGGCACCAGATCGCCGACACCCCCGTGAACGGCGACGGCGACGCCCCTGCCGGTAGCAACTCGGACTGGGGCAGCGGTGGATACGAGCCCCCGCCCGGCGGCGGCTTCAAGGCACCGCAGGAGCCCGCCGCAGACGCCGCCGTCCTGGACTGCCTCGACGAAGCGCTCGGCGTGGAAATGCCGAAGGCCACGATCCTGGCCCTCACCGGCCTCAACGAGAAGACGCTTTCCAACACCCTGACCGACCTGGTCAAGAAGGGAGCCATCGAACGCGTCAAGAACGGCGTCTACCGCAAGAACCCGTAGAAGGGAGCCAGCCCCCATGCTCACCAACCTCGCGAGGCCCGCACACCGTGCGGGCCTCCCCCGCCCCGACGCCCGAGCCGTACAGGGCCTGATCGGCCAGGTCGACGCGGTGTTCGCCGCCGGCCCGACCGGCTACCCGGAGCCCAGCATCCGCCACACCCTGCTCACCGGCCGGGAGCTGATCATCCGTTACGGCTGGACCCGCGGAACCCTCTGCGACCGACACGGCCTGTGCCTCCTCGGGTCCGTCCAGGCCGCCGCCCTGGCCTACGACCCGGCCGTGTGGGCGAGGGAGGTACGGGCCGCCGAGGCGCAGCTCATGACCACCCTCGGCACCGCCGACCCCCAGGAGCTCCCCCGCTTCAACAACCGTCAGACGTGGGCCGGCCCGGTCCTCGACCTCCTGCTCCGAGCCGCGAACTGACCCAACTCGGGCTCCGGTAACCCCTGGGCGCACAGGCCCCGGCTGCGGTTTCATGAGGCCATGGAACCGAGCGAGGGCAGCAGCGACTTCGAGGCGCCGTGCAACTGCGGCGCCCTCGGCGACCACGAGCCCAACCGGAACTGTTCCCATCAGCCGGTGATCCAGATTGAAGTGACCGGTGGCCGCTCGGCCTGCCTCGAAGCCCTCGGGGTCCTCCGGGCCCACTACCACGTGTTCCCGGAGCACGAGTGGCAGGACCCGCACAGCGAGCAGTGGGTGTTCCAGCTCGGCGCTGTCCGGAACTACTGGCGGCCGCTCGCGCCGGCCCCGGTGCTCACCACACCGGTGGCGCCCACCCCGGAAGCCGCCGTACTCGCCTGCCTCCACGACGCGCTCGGCCTGGAAGTCGACGAGAACGCCATCGGCGCCCTCACCAACCTCCACGGCGAAACCCTTTCCACCACCCTGACCGCCCTGGTCAAGGTCGGCAAGATCGAACACGTCCGGCCCGGCTACTACCGCAAGAACGCCTAGCCGCAGCCCCCCAGCCCAGCCCCCCGCCCCGCCCGGAGAACCCTTCCCGGCGGGGCGTCGCACTGTCCTGCCCAAAACCCAGCCACCAGGAGACACCGCCCGTGCGCCGCTACGTCTACCGCCGCACCGTCTGCCGCACTACCAGCCCCGTCGTCCACCAGCTCGAGGACCTGGCCGCCCAGGGCGAGGCCCACCGCCTCGCGCTCCACGGCGGGCACATACCCGACGACGAAGCCGCGGGCCAGGTCGACCGTCTCGGCCGCTGGTACGCCGCCCTGGGACCGTTGATCGCGATGCACGCACGTATCACGGACGGGCTCAGCGACCTCCGCGACCCCAAGGGCACGGGCCACCCCTTCTGGGCCTCCGCCGCCGCCACCCTCCTCCTCGGCAGCGCGGCCGCCCTCGTCCTCGGCATCCTCTCCGCCGCGCTCTGACCCTGTACCGACCGCCCTGCCTGGCCACCGGCCCCGGGCCGCCCCGCACCCGGGCGGCCCGGGGCCGGTGCCCGGACAGGCCGACCGGCCTACACGCTCAACCCGCGCCCGCCGCCACGCAACCGAGGGGCTGCGGGCGCATCCACGTCCACACACCGAGCGAAGGGAACCTGATGAAACTGGACGAGAGCGAGTTCCTCGTCGGCACCTTCCACGGACGCCACGATGGCGTCCCGGCCGAGGTCACCTCCACCCGCGACGACACCCGCCCCGAGCCGCACGCCTGGACCTGAACCTGCGGTGCGACCCGGTCCTTGCCCACCGAGGACGCCGCGTTCTCCTCCGCCTGGCGGCACACGCACCCCACGCCCGTCGACCGGCTGCGGCAGTGGGCCGCCCGATGGCTGCGCTCCCGCACCGCCAGCTGACCTGACGCTCTGCCCGTCTCACGGCCTCGCCGCACAACCGCACCGACCCATCTGCCACGCGCCCGCCTACACCAGCACGACGTCGGCGGGGCGCAGCGCTGACCACCCCGCGAACTGAGCAGGAAAGAAGACGAGATGCATGAGCTCGACGAGCACACGCCCTACCGGCACGCGCGCTACCAGTTCACCCCGCTCCCGCTGATCCAGCGCGGCCTCGCCTACCACGAGGCCGGCCACGTCGTGCTCGGCCAGCTCGTCGGCTTCACCTGCGAGCGCGTACGGATCCACACGATCACCCGCGACGGTGTCACCGGCTGGACCGGCGCCACGACCTGGGCCCGGTCCTTCGGGACCTAGCTGGACGTCGCCGTGGTCTGCGGAGCCGCCGGCCAGGCTGCCGACCTCCACCAGCTCGCCAAGTCCGGCCGCCTCACCCCCCAGACGGCGAGCCTCACCGTGGCCGACCACGACAAGCAGATGACGCTGAACATCCTCACCGCTGCGGGCGTCCAGGTCACCGAGACCGGACCGGCCCCCGACGGCGGCCTGGCCTGGGACCACGTCATGGCCACCGCCCAACAGCGCGTCGACGGCGAGTGGGACCGCATCACCGCCGTCGCCGAAGCACTCCTCGCCGCACCGGACTTCACCCTCACCGGCACCCAGGCCGCGCAGTTCGCTGGCATCACCGCCTGATCCAAGCGGCCAGCCCCGCCCGCCGCGCCCCGGCCCCCGCTACCCGCAGCGCCCCGACCGCCTGCCCACCGCCTGGAGCTGCATGACGGCCCCGGCCCCGGTCACGCACCGGCTGGCCGCGTGAGCCAGCCCCGTCCCGACCGCACCGGCCGGGACGGGGACCGCACCACCGGGCGGCCGCAGCACCGGCAAAGGCCGGCCGCCCGCTCCTTCACCCTTCGAGATCAGGAGAACCCCAGCATGACGCACCGTCCCGCCGTCTTCGCCGCCCTGCTCGGACTGACCCGCGCCGGAAGCGCCATCGGAGATTTCTGGGTCCAGAACGACTTCTGTGCCCGCGTGAAGGGCGCTTCCGACGAACACCCGGTCACCTTCAAGGACCCCGTCACCGAGAAGGGGACCACCCACGGCACCGCCGACGGCCGGGCCGCCTGCCTGCACCACTGCCTGACCTACGTGGCCACACAGGCGATCGTCGCCGGGCTCGGCGCCCGCGCACTCGGCATCCGGGTCCACCCCGCCGCGGCCGCCGCCGCGCTCGCGGTCTCGTTCGGCACCCACTACGCCGCCGACCGCCGCGTCCCGGGCGAGGGGCTGCTGGAGAAGCTCGCCGACAAGACCGGCAAGGGCGGCTTCTACCGCCTCGCCTCGCACGGCATCAACGGCGCGTTCCACCTCGACGGCGCCTTCCACCACGGCTGCGAGACCGTCGCCGCGCTCATCGCCACCACCCACGCGACCACCCGGTGACCCGCCCGTCCCGCACGCGCCTCCCATCCGCACCCAAGCCCAAGGAGTTTCCTCGCATGACGTCCTCGACCTTCCCGTCCCTGCCGGATATTGGTAACTGCTGATATCACAACCTGCGGAGTGGTCGGGTGAGCTGGCTCATCGGCCCCTGATGATGTCTTCGTCAACCGGCTGTTCGTCGTCGATGTAGTCGTAGGGGTCGTCATCCAGTAGGACGTCCTCGTTCAGGTCACCCAAGTGGATGAGGAGCTTGCTGTCCACTTCGAGGTCGCATGCTGCGCAGTGGAAGCCATAGGGGACGAGGTAGACCTCGTTCAGGCCGCTGGCGTCTGCGTAAAGGTTTACCTCGCCAGCCACCCACCCCTGGGATCCGCAGGCCGGGCACTGCTTCGGAGCTTCCCGGCTCATGGTGAGCAGGGGCTGACTGGTGATCGCGGCCAGCACCACATCGCGCTCCTTGCGCGACATGTGCCCGAATCGTTGTTCGAACATTGCGCGGGCCTTGACCAGCAGAGCTTCCGCCGCAACTCGCTCCTTTCGGACCTGTTCATCGACCAGCTTGTGATGCAGGACCAGGTAGGGGCCCCAGTATCCGTTCGGATCGATCTTCAGTTCTTCGAGAACCGGGTCGACCAAGCGCAAGCAGATCGTGAAGACCGCTTCGGCTTGCGTCGCGTCGTGTATCGCGCTGTGTGCGACCCCGTTTCGGGCGTCCGCCAGAGGCTCCAGAGCCTTCTTGTCGATCGGGATCTTCTTGGGGAGGAGCTTGAGCACCCGTTCATGGGCCTCAGCGAGACCGATGGTCTTCACCTTGGCCAGAGGGCCCGCGTGGGAGCCCAGCCCCGTGGCATGCAGCAGCGAGTCGAAGTGCCGGCCGTCGACGATCAGCGCCGGGTGAATCCCAGCGAGGTAGGCCTTGAGCAGGTGCTCCGTAGCGATCCCAGCATGGTGAACGGCGAAGTCGTAGCCCTCCGGCCCCTCGACGAAGGCCGCCAGTGCGGCACTCATCCACCGTTGTGATGATCTTTTCAGCTGCTCTGAGTCCATGGCCGAGACGATAGGGCCGCGGAACCACTGAGTGCCTCGGGATTAGCCAGCAGGCTGGGCACGGCTCTGGAGTTCTGCCGCACACCTTCGAGAACGGCCCCGCGCGATGACGGCCACGCTCCCCGCGCAGCGCACCGTCCTGAAGCGGTTCCCCGCCGGCCACCCCCGCGGATCCTGGCCCGCCGACGAATACGCCGCCGCCCAGCGCGCCCAGGGCACCGACGCCCGCGTCGTCATGGACCTCGCCAGCGACCAGTTCCTCGTCGTCACCGACACCGCCCACCCTTAACCGAGAGGCGAAGATGACCGAGAACGAGACCGTCCAGTACACCGCCGACGTGGTCACCGTCACCCCGAGCGGCCACGTCCTGCTGATCGAGCGCGGCCGGCCCCCTTCGAAGGCGCCTGGGCGCTGCCGGGCGGGCACGTCGACGCCGGCGAAGCGCCGTACGTGGCCGCAGCCCGCGAACTCGCCGAAGAGACCGGCGTCCACGTCCCCGTCGGCGCCCTGCACCAGATCGGCGTCTGGGAACAGGTCGACCGGGACCCGCGCGGCCGCTACGTCACCTTCGCCTACATGGCCGTCGTCGCTGACGGCACGCAGGCCACCGCCGGAGACGACGCCCGCACCGCCCGCTGGTGGCCCCTGGACGAGCTGCCCGAGCAGGTGGCGTTCGACCACGCCGACATCATCAGCGCGGCCGTGATCCCCAACTCCTGACGAGCCACCACCCGGAGCGCCGCCCCGGCCTTCCCGGCTCGGGCCGGCGCTCCGCCGTTCCGCTCCTCACCAGCAACCTGGAGGCACCTTCATGCACCCGATCCGCCTGACCTCGTTCGGCTACCTCCACCTGCCCACCGGCCCGGACGGCTCCCCCGTCCCGCCCGCCGCCGACCGGATCGAAGACGTCCGCGCCCGGCTCCGCGACCCGGCCGCCGCCCGCGACATCCTCGACCTCGACGGCCTCAACCTCCGCGTCCAGGACGTCGTCCTGAACACCCCCGGCGCCCGCGAGCTCCTCGCCAACCTCGCCGACTACACCGACCTCCCCGCCGGCCCCAGCCACATCGCCATCGGTTGTGCAGGAGGTAGGCACAGGGCATCCGGACTCACCGAACTCCTCGGACGTGAACTCCGCGCCCGCGGCCGCGAGGTCGTCGTCGACCACTTGCACGTCCATCTGCCGCGCGTCCTCAAGACGCCCACCGCCCACCCCGAGCAGGAGACCGCCCGATGATCCGACGCTTCCGCCGCGGGGCACACTCACGTGCCCCCGTGGTGTCGGGAGGGCAGGGGGTGTCGCTACCTTTGGAGCATGACTTACAACTCGGCGCCCCGTTCGGTTGGGAGGACTGAGGTGCAGTGGACTGCTGTTGACCCTTTCGCTCCGGACGAGGCGCGAGTGCTTGCGCAGCAGGTCGAGATATCCCCGGCCGTGCGTCGTGCCTACGTGGCCGCGCACATCGTCTCCGACGAGACCGCTGAGCAGCAGATCCGCCAGCTCCTTGAGCGGATCCTGCAGACCGGCAGGATCGCCCGGAGCCCGTCGGGATGGCGTGCCCGCAGCCATAAGGCCGACAGCCCGGACGACGGTTCGCCCGAGAGCTCGTACGCCTTCATCCTGGACAGCGCCTGTCGCCGTGTCGTTGCGTACCTGGGCCCGGCGGTCTCCTGGTTCGATCAGGAGACCCATATCCCGACCGAGGACCTGCTGCACCAACTCGACGAGCGACGTCGGATGGAAGCCGAAGCCCAGCGGCTCAAGGCGCGGCGGCAGGAGGAGCAGGCGCAGCGGCAGGCGGCGCACGAGGAGCGCATGCGCGTCGAACGTGCGGAGGCGGAGGCACGCCGGGTGGCGGCGCTTCCCGTACCGACCTGGCCCTTGTTCGACGCCGATCAGGCGTACGACCGGGACGGCCGGGCTGTACCCCTGCCGCATCCCAGGCGTCCCGTCACCGACGAGGAGTCCATTCGTCGCGCGGGCCGCCGCCCCGATGTCCTCTTCCACGCCGATGCCCTGAACTCCCCGTTCTTCCGTGATGTTCCCCTCGAGGAGCGTCCACAGGCGCTGCGCGCGGTGGTGGACAGTCTGCTGCGGGCGCCGACCAAGGGCAGGGTGACCATCGGGCCCGCGTCCATCACGGTCAACGGGCTGAAGGTGACGTTCACTTTGACGCCTGATTGCGCCGTGGTTCGTACTCTCAACCCGCCGAAGCCGGGCAACAACGAGCCTGCGCGATATCGGGCGGATCGCTGGAAGCTCCCCCGCCCGAAGAAGAGCGAGTAGCAGCTCCTTGCCAGCTTTTCGCCGTGGTCCGGTGGTGCGGGTTGTGTGGCGAGCGGTCCTGCCAGCCCAGTCCACTCCGCCTGGCTGCTGCACGGCTCGCTGCCCTGGCCAAGATAACGATTGGCCGGCATAGGCGGAGTGGGCCCCCACGATGGTGGTCTCGGGATGCATGAGCCGAGACCTGCAGCGGCAGGCCGCAGGAGTCGGCGGCAACGGCCTTTCCTGCCCTTGATCCTTTTCGCAGCGTCATAGCCGAGTGAGTCTCTGCCGAGCCACGGGGTAGGAAGAACCTCATGCCCGATCACGCTCTCATGATCAACGCCGACACTCGCAGACTCGGCGGATTGCGCCATCCGCGCGATGTCCGAGAGCCTGCGTTGTGAACTCCGAACTCGCAGAAGCTCTGAACCGGCGAGCAGGCAGGGACCAGGAAGCCCGTCGCGCGGCGCAGGAGACCGGCTTGGCCGGTGATCTCCTGAGCATCGACGCGGACAACACCGCGTGGCTCAAGAGCATCGTCGCCGAGCACGGCTGGCCCGGTGTCGATCTGGTCGGAGAAGAAGGCGCCGAGATGGCGTGGCTCCTAGCCCAGCACGCGGATCGTGAGCCGCAGTTCCAGCAGCGTGCCTTGGAGTTGCTCACGGCCGCTGTCGAAGCCGGGCAGGCACCTCGTCGTCATCTCGCCTACCTCACCGACAGGTGTCTGGTCGGGGCCGGCGAGCCGCAGGTGTACGGGACGCAATACGTCAGCGGCCCGGACGGTACCGGCCTGAGGCTGCACGCAGTTGCCGATCCGGAGGGTCTCGATGCCCGGCGTGAGGCAGTAGGTCTGGAGCCGTCGGCGGCGTACGACCGTCGGATGCGTGGCCAGGAGTAACGACCGGCGGTTCAGCGGCTCGCGCCGGTACTGCCCGGAGCATAAGTGCGGCTGGTGGAGGGTCGGACGCCTGGTCCTTCGCCGGCAACCCACCCAGGTGACTGCCCTCGCCCTCCGGTGCTCCTCCCCAACTTCCCCGGGCGATGAATCGACGTCGTCGGCGGTCCCGGGTTGAAGGCTCGCGACCTTCTGCCGGTCTCAGCCCTCCGGGCCTGATGAAGCTGTCCAGTGCGCCGTTCCTCTGCTTCGGCCGGACCAGGCCTGCGTGAATTGCCTGGGTCGGGCGCGGCGCTTCCCAGGCTGGTACGCGGGTGTCCTGTCTCACTGAGGATTGACCGATCTCACCGAAGGTTGGTCAGTGCCTACCGATCAGCGCAGGCGTGCAAGTCGCAGTTGGGCTTCGTTGCGGACATCGGGGTCTCGGTCCGCTACCAACGACCGGAGCTGCACGATCAGCTCGTCGCCGTCGTGTCCGGTCACCCAGCGCGGGTCACAGTCAAGCTCCGCAGCGAGCTGATCGACAGTTCCCTGGTCAGAGGCGACTGCACGAGCAGCGAGTACGGCCCGCAGGCCGGCCAGATCTCTCCGAGCCAAGAGAGCTGACGCAGTATCCGAGGTCACGCCGGTGTCCTGTGCGTCCAGCAAGAGACGGTGCAGGACTCCTGCGACACCCTCAATCTGCGATGCTGCCGCCAGACGTCGTCCTGCGGCAGCCCTCACAGACCAGGCCGGCGATTCCGCTGCGGCAATCGCGTCGCGAAGCCCTTGCTCGGTGAAGTCATCCACACCACCAGGGTGCCAGCGGGATGTCTCGTTGAGACAACACCGCAACGGTCAATCTTCAGTGAGATTGGTCAACCTTCAGTGAGACAGGACAGCGGGTCAGTGTCAGTCGTCGGGTTGTCCTGCTGTTGCTGTCTGGGTGCTAACGCCGTTAGCACCCAGACAGCAACTACCGCGGAAACTAGGCAAAACGCACCTAACGTGTGGTCTGAAACCATGCTGGCGGCAGTATGCTGCCGCCTATGTCATCTCCCATCTCGGGAGGTGAGCGGGAGAAGCTCGTCTCCAAGCTGCCCGCTCACCTCCAGCAAGCTCTCAAGGTCCGCGCGGCGCAGCTCCAGACCGACATGCAGGATGCCGTCGCCGGTGGCATCCAGGCCTGGCGGGACTGCACGGACGAACTTCCTGCCGTCAACACCGCCGGCGCCGACTCGTTCGGTACCTACCTGCCCGAAGGCCTCTACGAGGACTTCAAGGCCGACTGCCGGGAGCGTGGCGTCTCCTACATCCAGGGGCTGGCCCAGTCCGTGGTCCTGTGGCTGGCCGACCACCCTGCCGGGGTCCAGGCCACGACCCGGCGGATCATCGTCTGCAACCAGAAGGGCGGTGTCGGCAAGACCGCGGTATCCGCAGGTCTTGCCCAGGCACTCGCGGAAGACCCGACTGCCGTCGGCGCCGCGGCCGGTGCGGGCATCTGTGGCCTGCGGGTCCTTCTCGTCGACTACGACCCGCAGGGGCACCTCACCCACCAGCTCGGCCTCACCGCGAT
This sequence comes from Streptomyces virginiae, assembly GCF_041432505.1. Taxonomy (GTDB): domain Bacteria; phylum Actinomycetota; class Actinomycetes; order Streptomycetales; family Streptomycetaceae; genus Streptomyces; species Streptomyces virginiae_A. The sequence goes on along the minus strand of NZ_CP107872.1, from coordinate 157,812 downwards.
TCCCGCCGGCGAGGAAAGCCTCATCACGCACATGCTGCACCGGGAGCAGGCCAAGCAGTCGCTCCTCGACCTGACCATCGCCATAGACGGTGACCGGTTCGGCGGCCGCCTCCGGATCCTGCCCGCCGCGTTCGACGCGTTCCTCCTGGACTCGGGACTCACCGTCTTCCGCGGCCCCCGCCACGCCGCTCTCGAACGCGCCCTCGCCTCCCTCGAAGACGAATTCGACGTCATCGTCGTGGACTCGCCCCCCAGCCTCGGCCTCGCCATGGACGCGGCCCTCAACTACGGACGCCAGCGCGACGACGAGAAGCCGGGCGCCTCCGGCCTCGTCATCCCCGTCGAAGCCGAGGACACCTCTGCCCAGGCGTACGGGATGCTCATCCAGCAGATCGACTCCCTCTCCCGGGACTTCGACATCGCCATCGAGCAGCTGGGTCTGGTCGTCAACAAGTTCGACAGCCGTCGCGGGTACATCGCGACGTCGTCGCTCGACAAGTGGAAGTCCCTGGGCACTCCCCCGGTCCTCGCCGTCGTGCCCGACGTGAAGGAGCAGCGCGAGGCGGTCCGTAAGCAGCGCCCGCTGCTGGACTACGCACCCGATTGCGAGCAGTCCCACCAGATGCGGCAGATCGCCCGAGGGGTGAGGACACCATGAGCAAGGCGGACATGCTGGGGGACTCCCCCACCTTCAACGCGGTCGCCCAGCCGATGAGTAGCCGCGCGGCTTCCTTCGCGAGGTTCTCCGGTCAGGACGGCCCCGCCGCCGAACAGGCCGCCACCGGCCGGACCGGGACGCTGCGTGTTGCCGTGGGCACCCTGGCCCACAACCCCTACAACCCGCGCGAGGAACTCAAGTCTGTCGACGACCTCGCCGACAGCCTCACGGCACGAGGCGTCATCCAGCCTCTTACGGTCGTCACCCGTGAGGCCTTCCTCACTGCCCACCCCGGCCACGTGGACGGGCTGGGTGAGGCCGCCTACATCGTCGTCGACGGGAACCGTCGCCTGGCGGCGTCGAACCTCGCCGGCCTGGATGACGTTCCCGTCCACGTCGACGACTCCCTCGCCCAGGACGCCGACACCCTCTTGGAGACGGCCCTCACCGCAGCCGTTCAACACGAGAACCTCGATCCGTTGGACGAGGCGAAGGCTCTCCAGCGGCTCGTCCATGTCCACGGGTCCCAGCGTGCTGTCGCCAGAGCGTTGGGCAAGTCCAGTCCGTGGGTCACACAGCGCCTCGCGCTCCTCAAGCTCACTCCGGAGCTCCAAGAGGCGGTGGAGGACCGCAGCCTCCCCGTGGAGATCGCCCGTAACGTCGGCCGGCTCCCCACACAACAGCAGCAGAGCGCCGCGGAGGAAGCCCTGGCCAAGCGAGCGGCTGCCAAGCAGCGGAAGCAGGTAGGCGCCACGAGTGCTAACGCCGTTAGCACTCCCCCCGCTGCCGAAACGCGCGAGCAGTTCGCACCAAGTGCTAACGCCGTTAGCACCCCTGCCCCCGCTCTCGCTCCTCTTCCTGCTCCGGTAGGAGTCACCGGCGACCGTTCGCGTTCCGAAGCGGAGCCCGACGACCAGGTGCCGGCCGCTCCGGCAACGGACGAGCCCCACCTCGTCGACATCCTCAAGCTCCCCCGCGTGCCGTGGCACGACGGCAACGGAGTTGCCGATCTGATTTTCGAGAAGATGGATGAGGCGCAGCGCGAGGTTCTCCTTGAGCGGCTCCTCACCGCCCACGGCAACGGGTAGCTCTCCTTCGAGCGCGCAGTGCGGAGCCCGCTTGGCCATCTGGCCGGGCGGGCTCCGGTGCGTTGAGGGGGTGGGTGCTAACGGCGTTAGCACCCACTCGCAGCAGTGGCGGTGCTGTCCGTGTCGCTCATGGTGAGCGGCCTCACCGGACGGTGATCAGACGCATCGACTTTTGACGACTGCCCCTTTCGGTACATCGAAGATCGACGGCCCTGTGAATCAGGGGCGCTCCCATGGCCGCCTGCCTCGCCACGTCGTCCCCGTACCTGACCGGCGCCCATGACCTACTGCCGGCTCACACGGCATGTTTCTGCTCGTAGCTTGCGAGCTCGTTCGGCCGGCTGGTAGTTCGGCCCGACACCTTCGATCAGCAGTAGGTCGCCTTGGATGTGGTCGGTACGCAGGTGCAGGATGGTCCGGTAGGCGGGGGAGTCGTACCAGGCACGGGCTTGGGTAAGGCTAGGAAACTCGATCAGCACCATGCTGCCGGGCCAACTGCCCTCCACGACTTCGGCCGGCGGACCGTGGATGAGGAAGCGACCTGCGAACGGGTCGAGGGTCGCCTGAATGCTCTCCAGGTACTCGATGACGTCGGAGTGATTCCGGCGGCTGCGGAGATGAGCGAAGCCGTAAGCGGGCACTATGAGGCTCCCTTGTTCCGGTGGGGAGTGAGTGATGACCGTGAACGTAGCTGAGGGCCCTTGAACGGTGCGATGACCCCGGAGGTAATTGCCGCGAGGTCGAGGAACCACTTGAGGTCGTCTGCAGGCCGGCCACCGCTCTGTTTCTCACGCCAGAAGCCAACTTCGTGACCGAACCAAGCCGTGGCTACCGCAACAGGAGACCGAGGCGGGCAGTGGTTCGAAAGCGGGGGAGGGGCGAGGGAGCCGACCCACTGACCACGCCGGACGCTGCAGAAGCGCTACAGGAGGCTCACGTCCCCGGATCACAGCCAGCAGTACGCCGGCTCTTGCGTCACTTCCGGCTGTGCCACCCAGCGCTCCGCGCCGCGCGGACTCACTCAAGAAACACAGGCCGCGATTGAGAGCCAAGCCCCCCAGCTGAGGACCGTCCGACAGGTTGGGCAGCTGCCTGGATCGCGGCAGGCTTGCAAGAGGGGGCTGCGGCCAGGCGCTTGGCGACACAAAGCGCCCGCGGGTGCTAACGCCGTTAGCACCCCACCATGGAGCGTCATGGCGCAGCATTCCTGAGAAGACCTGCTGTCTGTTCTCGAACAAGCGAGGTGCTCGCCAAGCAGATCCAGTCGCTTTGGGCGAATGGGTCCAGCCGCTGCACGAAGGCATGCGCCTCGACGAGACCTCCGTAGCCCGACTCCGCGCCGATGCCCAGGCCGCGCACCGCCACCTGACACCTGTGTGGCGCCGCCGCACCCGTCATGGCCGAGTCCTGCTGCTCGACACCCCGCTGGGCGACGGCCTGACACTTCACGACCTCGCGGCCGGGACACATCGATCCGGAGAACGCCCGGCTCGCCGCCCTCATCCGAGCGCTGCTGCCGACCGAGCGCACCATCGCCATGGCGTGGGCCCATCCGCAGGTGTCCACTTGGGCCGAGGCCGCTCAGCACGCAGGCGCGGCTGAACCCACCACCGGCGGAGAACGCGTCAGGCGCAAGGTCCGCCGGATCGCTGCCGAGCTTGAACGCCGCCGAGCCCAGGCGGTGCGGGGCCTCAGGAGCCAGCCGTGAGCCTCCTCATGGCAGCAGCGCCCGAGTTCTTGGGAAGCATTGCCGCATCCTTGCTCGTCGCTGGTGCCACTGCGTTCGTCCGCAGGCTTCGCCGGCAGCACACTGCAGAGACGACCTCCGAGGACCGGCCGGACTGAACCGGTGCCTGGATCTGGCCCCTGTTTCGATCCCGACCCCACGAAGACGAGACTCGATCCTGACGTCCAGGACGTCATACGCCTGCCGACGTCGAGTCCTGAGTCGAGGAGACTTGGCTGCCCGACATGGCAGCCGCCCGCGACCAGATCGTTGATGGCATCGGGTTTGGCGGCGTCGCCGACCCATTTCCCGTCCGCGGCGAACGCCGGCACGGTGTTGCGGTCCGCGTCGAAGACCGTCGTGTAGTTGCCCCAGCGCTCGATCGCGAGGTCGTGCAGCACTGGGCCGGTGCGGCGTCCAGGACCTCCAGGGCATCCATGATGAGCCGGGACCGGGGCGTCGGGCCGGACGATGGTGCCGGTGACGCGCGGGATGTCGTCGAGCTGGATGTCGTCGAGCTGGATGTCGTCGAGCTGGATGTCGCGCAGGAGAACGTCGGCGATGGGCGGTTCGTCGGTGGTGCAGGAGTACGCGACGTCGGGGCGTCGGGGCGTCGGGGCGAATCCGGTTCGCGCCGGCGGAGGCGTGGATCAGGTCGAACGTTGTGCCCCGACTGGCGTCGGGACCCGCGACCACGTCGACGTAGCCGTCCAGGGCGGGGTGCGTCCGAGGGGTCATCATCGGGCTTCCGTCCGAGAAGGCCGAAAGGACCTCGGTCGCGCTTCCCCCAGCCCCTCATTTCCAGTGGTCGGAGGGCGAATCGGCAGCCGAAAAGCCGCCAGAGGCCACCTGCGGGCCTGTCAGGTGATCACAGGTCGATTCCTACCGGCCGTGCCGAGTTCGTCGACTGGAAGGCCCATTCTTGGCGTCGCATTTCAGTGACGATGCGCGAATTGTCGAGTTGAGCCCGTCGTCGGCGCACTGGACCTGTGGAAAGGACTACGTCCACGGGGTTGAGCACCACCGATGGTCTGACGACGAGTCGGGCCACACGCACTGGTGCAGCGGCGACAGTCCTCGAGACCTGCGCCCTCCTGGACACCGTGATGCAGGGCGCGTCATGTGGAAACCCCCACGCACTGCGACGGACCGTCCGCCGATTCGATTCCATCGGGCCGGGGGCGAGGTGACAGGGCATGACCTCAAGTGAGGTTCAGGTTGGAGGCTTCTGTGTTGGCCGACCGCCATACGGTGGCGCGGCGATTCACACGTGGAGGAAGTCTCATGTCGAGCAGTGCCGCCGCTTCGAACTCCGGTACCGGATCCACGTATGCCTGTGGTTCCACGGCAACAGCACCGCTCAGCATGAGGTGCTCGCCGACATCGCCGGACGCCACGATCGCAACCCCGAGGCCTTCCCCTACGCGGTGGGACCCGAAGGCGCCCATCAGGAGGAGCTGGACCTCGACTTCGGAGCCGGCACGGGCGTCCGTGGAAGGAAACGAATCGGGTGATAGCGCTGTCAGACCCACAACTCGTACCGCCTACATCCTCTCGCGGCGAAGTACGAGACCCCCGAAACCATGGAGGCCGCGTTCCTTGACGCCCTTCCCCGCATCCAGGCCGGGGACCTGCCCGACCTGAAGCTCCCCACCTGCCACCGGACGCCGCCTGCGCCCACAGGCCGGCCGAAGCTGCAGGTCGCCTGACCTGAGCAGGCATAACAGAGGGCCCTCCACCGCAGCGGAGGGCCCTCTTCGCCTGAGTAGCAGATGGTGGGGGGCGGGGGAGCGACTGAAGCGACTGAACTTCACACACTTCTAGACTTCCTTGAGTGCACGTCGGCATCAGTGGACGCCGCCACATCGAACCGCGTCAGGTCGGGGTTCGCCTGGCACCTGGTGCCGCATCAGACAACGTTCGCCCCGTCGCGACGTGCCGCCCTGTCGCTGTTCCGGGTGTCACCGGACGGCGGAATGATCACGCGGCTGAACGCGTACAGGTCCGCGAGATCGATGACGACGAGGGCAGACGGCTGCTGCGGATCGTCCGCTGTCCGCCCAGCGCATGCCCGTGGCGAAGATCGCCGAGGTCACGTTCACCAGCGCGGAACGGGTCCGCGACGTGATCCACAACTTCGACGCCGACGGCTTCGAATCGCTCCACCCGAAGTACAAGGGCGGCCGGCCCGGATCCTCACCCAGCCCGAGCGCCGGGATATCAAGGAAATCGCCAAGTCGAGGCCGGTCGAGCACGGTCTGCCGTTCTCGACCTGGAGCCTGGCCGAACTGGCCGAACTGGCCGACTTCCTGGTCGCCGAGGGGGGGGTCGACGACTTCAGCCACGAGGGCCTTCGGGTCCTGCTCCGCTAGGAGGGCATCTCCTTTCAACGCGTGAAGACCTGGAAGACCTCCCGCGACCCCGACTACGCGGCCAAGAAGGCGAGGGCCGAGCACCTCTACGCCATCGCCGACGGCGAGGTCATACCCGAGAAAGGCGAACCCGAAGTCGTCTTCTGCATGGCCGAGTTCGGACCGCCCAACCTCCAGCCCCACCCTGGTCGGCAGTGGGCCGAACGCGGCGGTCGGCACAAGGACCATCGGCTACGGCTACAGGGGGTCCTGGGGGCCCGTTGTCGAAGCCGGTCAGCCGTGGTACTCGGGCACCGAGCCGATGGGAGCCTTCGCGACCTCCCTCACCTCCCGGAACCACGCCGGTATCTGGGACCCCTGGGCGTTCCTCGGGCGGTACGACAGCTACGTCCGCACGGACAATCTCGGCTTCGTCGTCGAATTCCTGGCGAGCGCGGCGAGGTGGCGACAACGGTCCGACACCGCCACCCTGCGCGACGACCGCGGCCGCTTCCTCGGCGAGGTCGCCTACCTGCGCGGTCGCGCCCTTGAGCAGCTCGGCCGTGCCGAGGAGGCACTGAAGCACTTCCAGACGGCGTTCCGGTACAGCCCCGGCCTGGGCGATGTGGCCCAGCGCGCCAAGGCGCTGACCGCACCGGCGGCACCCGTGCCGGTCCAGGCCGCCCCCGGCCGTGGAGCAACAGGCCGCGAACTCCTCCGGAGGCACCTTGAGTGACGAGGAGCGTTCGGCGCTGCTGGGCGAGGCGATGGCCGATCTGGACGCGATGGTCGGTCTGGCCCCGGTGAAACGCCAGGTGCGGAGCCTGTCGGCCCAGCTGCGGATGGCGGCCGTGCGCCACAGCCAGGGGCAAGGGCAGGGGCCGGCCGCGGCGCCGGCCCCTCAGCACCTGGTGTTCGCCGGACCGCCCGGCACGGGCAGGACCACCGTCGCCCGCATCGTCGGCAACGTCTTCGCCGGACTCGGCCTGCTGGAGCAGGGCCACGTCGTCGAGGTGCGGCGCGTCGACCTCGTGGGACAGCACCTCGGCGAGACGGCGATCAAGACATCACACGCACCCGGGTGGACTTCCCTTCCTACGCGACCGACCACCCGGTGCTGATCACGGAGTCGTTCCTCGCGGCCCAGGGGGATTCGCTCACCGGGGAGGCGGCGAACGCACTGCGCATGTCGTGGCCGGCCGCCGGTGGTACGCGGGTCCTGAGGGGCCGGGTCAGGCAACCGTCGGCGCGGACGCCGACGGCCCGCGCTGCGAGCGGACGGTCTTCTTGCCGACCTCCCGCGGCGCGATCGTGCGGGGGTCCACGGCTTCGCCCGGAGCGCCTTCCTTGTACAGGCCGTGGGGCTCGGAGTCCCGGTCGTGCGGCAGCAGGTAGAACACCCGCCGCTTGTACAGCCCGCTGTCGGGGTCCGCCTCCGCGGTGTCGCCGAGCTCGGTGAAGCCGATCATGCGCCCGTCACGGTGGTAACGCGGCTTCCCCCGGCGCCGGGGGGTCTTGTCCAAGGCCTGGCGGACGTAATCGAGCTCTGCGGGGTCCTCCAGCCACACCACTGTGTCCTCGTGGGTGAGATCGCTTGCCGTCAGTAGCGAGCTCATGGCCTGGATCCTTCCTCGTTCACGTCGGCCCTCGCGAGCCCTGGATTCCTCCACGCCGCGAGCGGCGCCGATGCCGATATGCGGCTCCGCTCGGTGGGCCACCGCCGGATGGTGGGTCTGTTCATCGTCCTTGTCCATCGTAGGCGTGCCGCCCCCGGTGCGGCAGCACACATCACGTCGCGTTTGCCCGGTTGCGTGGTGCGGTGTCTACTCCTCGTCGGCCAAGAGAGCCAGACCGGGGTAGAACTTCTGCCCGTTCGAGCGCAGCATCTCACTGGGTGAGGCCACACCGACCTCCGCGCGGATGCGTGTGGCGAACGCGCGGGTCGTGGCCGGGCGCAGGCCCTCGCCGTCCTGGCACCAGGCACTGTAGGCCCGGTACAGGGCTCCCTGCTCCACTTTCAGATCTCGTGAATCAGGCAGGTCCGCCCCGCTGGTGCAGCATTCCGACAGGAATCGTCCTATGTGGTCCTCGGTGGTGGCGTAGGCCTGGGTGGCGGTGCGGACCACGCTGGGCCCGGTCAGGGCCGGCTTGGTCGCGAGGTAGGCCTTGGCTCCCTGGATCATCCAGTGCAGAATGCCCGGGCCCTCCTCCTGGACGAGCGCCTCCGCCAGGTTGTCGATCTTACGGTGGTCGGGTACTACCCGCTCGAAGGGGATCAGCCGGATCCGCCGCCAGAAGGCGTGGCCACCGGTGCCGACCTCCGGGCGGTGGTTGCCGAGCAGCCACAGCTTGTGCGTGGGCTCGAAGCTGAAGAAGTCCTGCCGCATGCGGCGTGCCTTGAGGCGGTCACCACCGGTGAGGAGCTTGACGCGGGCCTCGTCGAACCTGTCGTGCGGCTTGAGCTCGCTGCACACGAACAGGCGGCGCCCGTGGAGCTCCGTCAGCTCGGTGGAGTGCTCGTTGAACTTGCCGCGCTCCATGAGGAATCCGGGCGGGGCGACGTCCGCGTAGTCGCCGAGGATCTTGATGACGACGTCGAGGAGGGCCGACTTGCCGTTGGCGCCGACGCCGTACAGGAAGGGCAGGACCTGGCCGCCGACGTCGCCGGTGATGGAGTAGCCGAGCAGGAGATGAAGGAAGTCGATCATCTCCTTGCCCTTGCCGTCGTCGCCGAAGGTCTGGTGGAGGAAGTCGTGGAACCTCGGGGTGTGCATGGCCTCGGGGGCAAGGTACGTGGCTCGGGAGTGCAGGTCCCGGGTGGGGTCGGGCTTGTGCAGGTCACCGGTGCGCAGGTCCACGACGCCCGCGGGGGTGCACAGGGCGTACTTGTCGCCGTCCAGGGAGTCCGGGTCCAGGGCGAGTTCGGGGGAGGCCTTGGCCTGGGCGAGCATCGCCTTCACGCCCGAGGTGGACATGGCGCGTCTGCGGTGCTGGGCCAGTTCCCGGTCGGTGAAGACGCCGCGCGGGTCGTTGCAGGGTAGTTCCTCCGCCATCTCGCCGGCGGCCCAGATCGCGGCCTTCTCGCCACCGGTGCGCTTCCACCGGTACTCGTTCCACACGTACCAGCCCAGTCCCTCGACGTGGCGGAACCGGTCATGGTGGAGGTGCGCGAACAGCTTGGCGTTGCCTCGGTCGGTGAGGTTGCGCAGCAGTCCGACGGAGATGAAGTCGCCTGCGGCAACCGCTGCCGGGGTCGCGGTCTGCTGCGCGGGCAGGCGGCGCCGGTCGCCCCGCCGGCCGGGCTCGGCCGTGTCGGCGGAGCTGCCCGTGGTGAACGCGGCGAGCTGTTCCGCCGCGGCCCGGGCGTCGAACCCCCTGCTTCCGGCGTTGCTCATGGGCGTTCCTCGGTGTGGATGGGTCGGTTGCTTCCGGCGCACAGCCCTGTTTCGACGATGAGGCGGTTCCGGCGCGGCTGGTGGGGGCGTGCGTGATCGGCGGCTTCGAGGAGCAGCCGGCGGCACTCCTGCGGGTCGAAGTGGCCCGTGGCCGCCAGTCCTCCCGCGGTGAATGCCGCTCGGTTGAGCTTCTCGCTGAACGCCGTACCGGCAGGTCTGGTCGCGCAGGCCCGCACCTCGTCGACGAGCGGGGTCAGGACGCGTGCTGCGGCTTGTGTGCGCCCCTGAGACCGGACGCGCGGGAGCTGACGGGCCGCCACAGGGCCGCCGGGGGGCATCGCGCGGGAGTCCTCGACCGAGTGCCCGGTGCGGGCGAGTTCGGTCGTCAGCCACAGCGGCAGGGGGGCAGGGAGCCGCGCTCCGGGCAGCGCCTCGTACACACCGGCGGTCGTGCGTGTCGCGGGCGCCACGATGTATCCGCCGACCGCACGGACGTCGACCTGCCAGGCGAGCGCCACCTTGGGGCTCGATCCGCTGGAGGACCGGAAGCCCGGACCGTCCTTGGGCGCCCGGTACCAGACGTGCATGCCTCCGGAGGGCGTACGGACGCGCAGGGTCGACGTGTCCTCGCACGGATGGGGCCGCGAACGGTACGCCGCCAGCAGCGCGAGGGTGTCGAAGCCGCTCTGCAGTCCGGTCAGGTCCACCCGGTCGTCGACGGGGATTCCGGGCAGCAGCCGCCCGCGCTCGGGCAGCGGGCCCGGGTGGTTGTCGACGTCGATGGCCACGAGCCGGGCCGGGCCGCAGGAGACGCCCGCACCGAACCCGGGCTCCGCCTCCCACCACCGCAGCACCGTGGGCACGTCCGCGGTGGCGGCGTGGAAGCCGTGACACCAGCGGCCCAGGGCGTGGCACGGGCATTCCTGCGGGGGGTGCCGGCGGTCGCGGCATTCGGGGCAGTTCGGGGCGGGAGTCTTGGTCCCCGGCGCCAGCGGGTGCACGGGGTGGCCCTTCCTGGCCAGCCAGATGGCCACGTCCCGCGCCGTCCTGCCACTTTCACCACGTGGCAGGCTCTGGGAATGGACGGGCACTGGCTCTTCCTTGACGCATCGTGAGCGGCGGCTGCTCCGGTCCCCGGGCGGTTCTCCACGGAGCACCTTGACCGTGCCTCAGGGACCAGAGGGACTGAAGGTTCACTGTGCCGGAGACTACCCCAGAGATCTCCGCAGGCGGGGATGCGGCTACCGCTGTATCAGAAGTTCAGTCCCTTCGGTCCCTTGGTCCCTCACGCTATCCAACAGGTTGGTCAGGGTGGGCCCTTCTCGGAGGGCCGTTCGCACCCGGGCGTGTCGCGGCGGCGTCCCTGCACCGCATGAGCCCCCTCTGGGCGGCCACGGCAGCAGTCCTTCCGGTCCCAGGTCTGAATCCGGCGGATTCGCTTTCAGTCCCTGCTTGTTGAGTCCCTGAAGAAAATCGCAGGTCACAGCCCTGTGTATCGAGCCTCAGGGACTGGAGGGACTCGGAATCGCTCTATCCGACCTTTGTGTGTGCGTGTGTATGCGCTCGCGTAAGTAGTCAGTAGGTATTACTGCAAGTAGCGTGGGCGGCTCATAACTGGAGATTTGAGTCCCTTCGGTCCCTCTCAGTCCCTGCCGGAGCCGCTGACCTGCAGGTTCTTCAGTGACCGAAGGGGCAGGGACTCAAAGGTGTCCACCGGGCTTCAGTCCCCCGAGCCGGGGAGGGAGTACCGGGGGAGGGGGCGGCCCAGGTCCCTGAAGGCCGGGACGGACAAGGCGTGAATGCGCCGTCACGCATTCCACAGCGGTATTCGACGCGGGCCGGAATCGGGTCACCGCTCACCGACACCGGGAGGGGAGCACGATCATTCATGCCGTCCAGGGCCACCGGCCCCGCCGGTCGGCAACGGCAACGGCATCGGCGTCGACCGCGGCCGGCGGCCCGTGCGGATACCGCGCACGGGCCGCCACCGGGGGACACGAGCGGCGTCGGCGGCGCCACTGCTGCGGCCGGGGCGACAGCAGCCACCTGGACATCGGCCGGGGAGGGGCAGAGCCTTCCGCCCGGGGGAAGCGCTCGACCGGACCCGCGGGCAGCCGGGCGTACACCGCCGGATCGGGCCGGCGGGACCAGGGCGGCCGGGCCTCGGTCAGTGCAGTGGGTGGTGGCGCAGCCTGCGCACCGTGGCGTCGCCGCCCGTACCGGCGTTGCCGGCAGCACCCGGGAGCGGTTCGGCCGTCATCGCCTGGCTCTTGCCCGTCAGGGCGATCCGGTAGATCTGTGCCAGCACCCCCCACGGCGTGTGCATCGGAGCGTCACTCACCTCGGCGGCCCAGCCGGTGTCCGCGGGTGCCACGACGCTCACCCGCGACGGACGGTCAGGGGGAGCGAGCGGGCACCGAACAGCCCCTCGCGGTGGAAGTCGTACGGCGCGCCCGGAGTGACCCTGATGTCCTCGAACCGGTCCAGCAGCATCTCCAGGGCGACCCTGCCCTCCAGGCGGGCCAGCGGACCGCCGAGGCAGTAGTGGATGCCGTGGCCGAAGGCCAGCTGAGGGTTGGGACTGCGCCTGGGGTCGAAGACCTCCGGGTCCTGGATGTGCCGCTCGTCGTGATTGGCCGAGAGCAGCGACGCCATGACCATCCGATCCTTCGGGATGGTCACCCCGCCGACGACGACCTCCCCGGTGGTGACCCGGGCCGCGACCGTGATCGGGGGCCGCATCCGCAGGACCTCCTCGATGACGCCCGAGATCAGGGCGCGGTCGGCCCGCAGCGCGGCGGCGGTCTCGGGGTTCTCCTCCAGGCAGAGCACCGTGTTGCCGAGCAGCATCGACGTGGAAACGTGCCCGGCCATCAGCAGCAGCGCGCCGAACTCGACGATCTGGCGGTCCGTCAGCCTCTCGCCGGCGATCTCCGCCGTCACCAGTCGGGACAGCAGGTCGTCGCCCGGCGTTTCGCGGCGGGCGTCGACGTGCCGCTGGAGGTAGGCGTGCATCTCCTTGAGCGGCTCCTTGACCAGCCGCTCGTAGTCCTCGCCCGCCTCGTCCCCGAACTGCATCTCGACGGCGTCGTCGACCTGCATCGAGAGCATCCGGTCGGACCAACCGCGGAACAGCTCGCGGTCCTCGGCCGGGACGCCCAGCAGCTCGGCGATCACGATCACGGGGAGCGGGTAGGCGAAGTCACCGACCAGGTCGAACTCGCTGCCCTCGACCTTCTCCAGCAGCCGGCCGGCGAGTTCGGTGACACGAGGCTCCAGGTCGGCCACGGTGCGCAGGGTGAACGCCTGGCTGACGAGGCTGCGCAGCTTGCGGTGGAGCGGCGGGTCGATGACGGAGAGGATCTCCTCACTGAGCGCACTGGAGTCCGGACGCAGCCGGCTCAGGTCGGAGGAGAAGACGGCGGGGTCGGAGGTCACCGCCAGGACGTCGCTGTGGCGGTAGACGTGGAACACACCGTACTGGTCCTCGTGGACGGGGTGTTCGTCACGCATCGTCCGCAGCCAGGCGAGCATCGCCTTGCCGCCGTCCGCCATGGACGGTGGTGCGGGAGGGGTCTGCTGGGCCATCTTTCGGCTCCTTCGGTGCAGGGGGCTGGCGGTGCGGTGGGGAGAGGGATGTCCGGTACGGGGGCCGGGGCAGGGCGGGCTCGCGCACGGGCACCGGCCACCTGCTCGGGGCACGGTGCGCGGGTGCCGTCCCGCCGCCGCTCAGGTGCGGTCGACGGCCATGGCGGCCGTGTGCGCCGCGGTGTCGGCGTCCGCGTGCGTGCCGGTCGGGGAATACGGGTCGAGGGCGTCGGCGGGGTGGTGCTCGATCTGGAGCCGCAGGCCGAGGTCGTGCTCGGCTGCGACCTCCAGCAGTACCTCCATCGCCAGGTGGTCCTCCAGGGCGAAGCCGGTCGAGTCGAAGACCGTCAGTCGGCCGCGCAGAGCGTCGGCGGCCGCCGGATCGGCGCAGAGCTCTCCGAGGCTGAGCCCGATCTCGTGCGGCTCCAACTGCTGGCACTCGCCCTCGTGGCGGGCCTGCTCGGGGTGGTCGGGGCTCACGTGCGCCCGCCGCAGCAGGTCGAGCGGCAGCTCGGTCTTGCCGACCAGGTCGGCGCCGATGGCGTTGATGTGCAGGTGGGGGCGGAACACGGCATCGGCCGGCAGGACGGGCCCGCCGCCGACCGGGACGGTGGTGGCGGTGCAGATGATGTCGGCCTCGGCCGCGATCCGGTGCGGTTCGGCGACCTGCACGTCGAGGCCGAGGAACGCCACCCGGTCGGCGAGGCTCGCAGCGTGCGACGGGTCGGCGTCCCAGGTGAGCACCCGCTCGACAGGGAAGACGCGGGTGAGGGCGTGGAGCTGGGTCACCGACTGGGCGCCGGACCCTATGAGTCCGACCACGCGGCTGTCCGGTGCGGCCAGCAGCCGGCTGGCGACGGCGCTCGCCGCGCCCGTACGGATCGCGGTGAGCAGCACGCCGTCGATCAGCGCGGTCAGCGAGCCGGTCGTGTCGTCGAAGCGGGCGACCGTGCCGATGATGGTCGGCAGGCCGAACCGCCCCGGGTTGGCGGGGCTGTAGCCGACGGCCTTCAGGGTGATGCTGTCGCCGGCTTCGCGGTGCGGCATCCACTCCCAGATACCCGGGACCGGTTCCTCCCGGTTGAATCCGCCGCGCTGCGGGGAGAGCGCGCGGCGGCCCCGGCCGACTTCGGCGAGGCCCTCGGTGAGGCGGTCGATGACGCGGTCCATCAGGGCGTCGCGGCCCACGCTCTCCACAGCCCGTGTCACGTCGCGCTCGCTCAGGACCCAGGTCTCCATCAAACGCTCCCAGAGTTTCTCGTCGGCCGGTGCCTCGGGCACCGGCCGGAGGCTGAGCGGACATCGTCGGAGGGCCTGTTGACACGCGCCTGACACAACTGACGGGGCGGGGCCCCGCAGGGACGTCAGCCGGCTCAGCGCGGTGTCAACGGGCCTGCCGAGACTCGCCGGGCACCCGATGCCGGCGCCCGCCCGAGGGCGCCGGACCCTTGGTGAGCACGACGGAAGGACAAGCGATGCTGGATGGATGCGTGCCGTGGCCCCCTGATGCCGCCGAGCGCTACCGCGAGGCCGGGTACTGGCGCGGTGAGACGCTCGGTGCCCTGCTGCGCGGTTGGGCCGAGAGGTACGGGGACCGGGTCGCCCTGGTGGGTGACGACGGCACCCGGGTGACGTACCGCGAACTGGACATGTGGTGCGACCGGCTGGCCGCCGGTTTTGCCGGGCAGGGTGTGGCGCCGCGCGAGCGCGTGCTGGTGCAGCTGCCGAACACCCCGTCGTTCGTGGCGGTCTGTTTCGCCCTGTTCCGGCTGGGCGCGGTGCCGGTTTTCGCGCTGCCGTCGTACCGCAGTGCGGAGCTGCGGCACCTGGCGGAGCTGTCCGGTGCGGTCGCGATGGTGATCCCGGACGAGGTCAGGGGGTTCGACCACCGTGCGCTCGTGCGCGACCTGCTGCCGGAGCTCCCGCGCGTGGCCCGGGTCTTCGTGGCGGGCGATCCGGGCGGAGAGGAGGACGGCCTGGTCGCGCTGGCGGCCCTGGAGCAGGATCCGGTCGCACTGCCCGAGCCGGACGCCTCCGACGTCGCGTTCTTCCTGTTGTCCGGCGGTACGACCGCGCTGCCGAAGATGATCCCCCGCACCCACGACGACTACGCGTACCAGACCCGGATCACCGCCGGGATCTGCGAACTCGGCGAGGACACCGTCTACCTGGCGGTGCTGCCGGTGGAGTTCAACTTCCCGTGGGGCTGTCCCGGCATCATCGGCGTACTGGGCGTCGGCGGCCGGGTGGTGTTCGCGCCGGACCCGACCCCGCAGACCTGCTTCCCGCTGATCGAGCGGGAGCGGGTCACCATGACCTCGGTCATCCCGACCATCGTGCACCTGTGGCTGGACGCGGCCGGGCGCACCGGCCACGACCTGTCCAGCCTGGACGTCGTACAGGTAGGCAGTTCCAAGCTGCACGACGAGGTCGCCGCCCGGATCGAGCCCGAGCTCGGGGTGCGGCTCCAGCAGGTGTTCGGCATGGCGGAGGGGCTGCTGACCTTCACCCGCTACGACGACCCGCGGCAGGTCGTCCTGACCACCCAGGGCCGGCCGGTGTCGCCGGCCGACGAGATCCGGGTGGTGGACGGCGACGACCGCGAGGTGCCGGACGGTACGGTCGGCGAGCTGCTGACCCGGGGCCCGTACACGCTGCGCGGCTACTACCGTGCTCCGGAGCACAACGCCTCGGCATTCACCGCGGACGGGTTCTACCGCAGCGGTGACCTGGTCCGCAGGACCCCCACCGGTGAGATCGTGGTCGAGGGCCGGGTCAAGGACGTGGTGATCCGCGGCGGCGACAAGGTGTCCGCGACGGAGGTCGAGGGCCATCTGACGGCGCACCCGGGCGTGCAGCAGGCCGCGGTGGTCGCGATGCCCGACCGCGTACTGGGCGAAAAGATCTGCGCCTACGTGGTTGCCGACCGGGACGGGCCGGCGCCCACTCTGCCGGAGCTGCGCCGGCTCCTGCGCGCCCGCGGCCTGGCCGACTTCAAACTGCCGGACCGACTGGAGGTGGTGGAGGTCTTCCCGCTGACCGGTCTGAACAAGGTGGACAAGAAGGTCCTCGCGGCCCGGGCCGGGCTCCTGCACAGTGGTGGCGGTGCGGGCCGAGGAGATGCGCGGTGACGGCGGCGCAGCGCTACCTGGTGCCGTTCCAGCGCCGGGGGAGCATCGTGGGCCAGGCCGACCTGGCGGCGCTCGCCTCGGTCGTGCACTCGGCGGAGCCGCTGTCGGCGGGGGTGTGGCGCGAGCGGTTCGAGCAGCGCTTCCGGGAGGTCACCGGGGCCCGCCACGCGCTGTCGGTGACCAGCGGGACGGTGGCTCTGGAGCTGGCCGTCCGGCTGCTCGACCTGCAGCCCGGCGACGAGGTGATCGCCACCCCGCAGACGTTCCAGGCGACGGTGCAGCCGTTGCTCGACCACGACGTCACCGTGCGGTTCTGCGACGTCGACCCGGACACCCTGAACATGGACCCGCAGGTCCTGGATTCGCTGATCACCGACCGGACGAAGGCCATCCTGCTGGTGCACTACGGCGGCCTTCCGGCGGACATGGCGGCCATCCTGGCCCGGGCCCGCCGTGCGGGCGTCGTGGTGGTGGAGGACTGCGCGCACGCGCTGGGCGCTTCCTACCAGGGGGACAGCCCCGGCGCGCTCGGCGACATCGGGTGCTTCAGCTTCCACTCGACGAAGAACATCACCACGCTCGGCGAGGGGGGCATGATCACGCTGAACCGGGCCGACTGGGCCGAGCGGGTCGAGCGGCTGCGGGGCAACGAGGTGGACGGGGTGTTCGCCCCGGTGCCCGGCTTCGCGGACGACGAGCCCGCGCTGCTGCCGTGGATGCGCTTCTCCGCCGACGTCTACCGCCGCCAGGCCGTCGGTATCCGGGGAGCGGGCACCAACGCCACCATGTCCGAGGCCGCCGCGGCGGTCGGGCTGGTCCAGCTGGATGCGCTGGAGCGGTTCACCGAGCGCCGTCGGTGGATCGCGGCCCGGCTGGACGCCGCCGTCTCGGCGTTCCCCGGCACCCGCCTCCAACGCACGCCGGAGGGCAGCACCCACGCCTACCACCTGTACACGTTCTTCGTCACGGCCGGGCGTGAGGTGCGCGAGCACTTCGTGCGCGCCCTGGACCGCAGGGGCGTGGAGGTTCAGCTGCGGTACTTCCCGCTGCACCTGCTGCCCGAGTGGCGGCTGCGCGGCCACGGTCCGGGCGAGTGCCCGCAGGCCGAGCGGGTCTGGTTCGACGAGCACCTGAACCTGCCCTGCCACCCGGGGCTCACCGACGAGCAGGTCGACCACCTTGTCGAGTCGGTCACCGCTGCGATGCACGAGGCCACGGCCCTCGCCAGGACGGGCCGGCCGCTGGCGGTCCGATGACGACCCGCCGGCGGCAGCCCACTTTTTTCACGGACCAGACCCGAAACGGACCCGAGAAAGGCTCCTGACGTGCCCTACATCGACGTGAAGATCTACGAGCGCCGCCTGGACGAGCGGACCGAGCGCGAGCTCGTCGAGCGGATCACCCAGGCCGTGGTGGACGTCTTCGACGAGTCCATCCGGCCGCAGACCTGGGTGGCGCTGACGGGCGTCGAGCCGCGCCGCTGGGGGATCGGCGGTGTCACCGGCAGCTGACCGGCTCTCACCCGTGCGGGCCTGTCGGACTCAGTCCGACAGGCCCGCACACATGCCGGCGATCAGCCAGTCGAGGGCGCGGTCGAAGTCGCTGTCGCGCATCTCGTCGAGGCTGCGTCCGGCGCGGCGTTCCATCAGTCCGCCGCCGGCCTCGATCTCGGGGGCCTGCGCGATGCTGCCGGCGACCTCCTCCAGGAACTCGTCGGCCGTACGGCCCACTTCCTTGCCGTACTCCAGCCAGCGGCTCTCCATCGAGGTGAAGCCGTACACGTACTGGAACACGGCCGACAGCGCGGCGGGTCGTTCGGCCTCGGGCAGCGGCGACCGGGCGACGACCGCCTGGGCGCAGGCGGAGAACCGCATGCTGTGCGGGCCGATGTTGAGGTACTCGGCGTACGAGCGGATGGCCCACGGGTGGGAGACCATGGTGCGCCGCCAGGAGAGCGCCAGCGCACGCAGGTCCTCCCGCCAGTCCAGGCCGGCCGCCGGGTCGGGGAGCTTTATCTCCGCCGCCACGGCGTCGAGGGCCAGCTCCATCAGGTCGTCCTTGTTCGCGATGTACCAGTAGACCGACATGGGGGTGACCCCCAGTTCCGTGGCCAGCACGCGCATCGTGAACTTCGCGTCGCCCTGTTCGTCGAGCAGTCGCACCGCGGCGGCGACGATCCTTTCCCGGTCCAGGCTGCCCGCTCCCGAACCGCGTTCGGGACCCCGGCGGCCGCGGGTCGTCGGCTCCGGAGTGAGCCACACGCTGCTTCTCGGTTGCGAGGCGCGCTTGGCGGCCACGTTCGTCCTCCCTGGGGTCGTCCTTCGGCTACGGGCTGTACAAAGGTACGCGGCCGGGTGCGAGCGTGCTCGCACCCGGCCGCGTGGGGATCAGGCGGCAGCCTGGTCCCCGGCGGGGACCGCGGAGGTCTCCGCCGCGGCGGCCTCGGCACGCGCCGCGCGGTGGAGCAGCAGGCCGGCCAGCAGGCCGCCCGCGAACACTGCCGCGGCGCCGATCAGCTGGCTGGTGCCGACCCCGGAAGCGAACGCGTCCCGGACCTGTTCCTGCACGTCCTCTGAGGGGTCGGCGGCGAGCGCCTCGTGCAGCGACCCGGCCGTGCCGGCCCCCACGGTGGCCGGGAGCAGCGCCGCGAAGCGGGAGTTCAGCACGGCACCGAGGACCGCGACGCCGAGGCCGCCGCCGAATTCGGTGATCGTTCCCTGGACGCCCGCTCCTACACCGGCCTTCTCCGGCGGGATGGAGCCCATGATGGCGTTGGCCATCGCCGGCATCGCCAGGGCGATGCCGGAGCCCATGAGCACCAGGCCGACCAGCATGCCGCTGTAGCCGAGGCTGCCGCCGACGGTGGCCACGGCCGCGAGCCCGCCGGCGAGCAGGGTCATGCCGGAGGTGATGGTCCCGGCGGCACCGAGCTTCGGCAGCACCTTCGCGCCGACACCCGCCAGGTTGAGTCCGACGATGGTCAAGGCGAGCGGAGCCATGCGCAGGCCGGCTTCCAACGGGCTGTAGTTCAGGACGAGCTGCAGGTGCTGCGTGAGCAGGAACAGCGAGCCCGCCATGCCGAACGCGACGAGGATGCCGCCGGCCACGGCGCCGTTGAAGCGCCGGTTGCGGAAGAAGCTCATGTCGAGCATCGGCGCCGGGACGTGCAACTCCCAGCGGACGAAGGCGGTGAGGCTTGCCAGGCCGACCAGGGCCGATACCAGCACGCTGACGGACGTCCAGCCGTGCTCAGGGCCGGAGATGATCGCGAAGACCACGCCGACCATGCCGACCGTGGAAAGTACGGCGCCGACCAGGTCCGGGCGCTTGCCCAGCGGGTTCTTGCTCTCCGGGACGAGCTTGGCGACGGCCAGCCCGCCGATCAGGGCCACCGGGATGTTGATCAGGAAGATCGAGCCCCACCAGAAGTGGGCCAGCAGAACGCCGCCCACCAGGGGGCCGCCGGCGAAGCCGAGCGAGCTGACGGCACCCCACATACCGATCGCCTTCGGCAGTTCCTCGCCGTCGAACACCTGCATGATCACCGCGAGGGTGGTGGTCATGAGCAGGGCGCCGCCGATGCCCATGCCCGCACGGGCGGCGATCAGCTGGCCGGACGACGCGCTGAAGGCCGCGGCCGTCGAGCACAGGCCGAATGCGACCAGACCCGTGATCAGCGCCTTCTTGCGGCCGTACCGGTCGCTGAGGCTTCCGGCGGTGAGCAGCAGGCCGGACTGGACCAACGCATAGGCGTTGATCATCCACTGGATGTCCGTCGTGCTCGCGCCCAGGTCCTCGGTGAGCGCGGGGATCGCGAGGTTCAGGACCGTGTTGTCCAGGAGGACGACGAGTTGGGCGAGGCAGATGACGCCGAGGATCACCCAGCGCCTGGGGTTGCGGGCCGGTACAGGCGCCGCCGTGATCTGTGTGTCTTGCAAGGAGACCTCCCAGGAGTGAGTGAGGAACTGTTCTACAACGTATATGAGAGTTATACGATGTACAAGTGACATGCGGGTGAAGCCTGCCCGGGGCGCGTGACGTGCGACCCGGACACGGACAGGAGCCGTCCGGTGGGACGGCAGGAGCGAGGGCCGGTGCTCAGACGGCGGGCGCGCGCCGGACGTCGGCCGGCACGGCGGGCCGGCAGTCCAGTTCGCCGCGCTCGACCGGACCGGCCGCGATCATGGGGAGCATCAGCTTCCAGAACCCGGAGAGGGATCCGGAGGCCAGCCAGGCGGAGTCGAACCTCGCCAGCACGCCGAATCCGAGGACGGTGGCCGTCACGACCCCGGCGACGTCCGAGGGCGTCACGGCCGAGGTCAGCGAGCCGTCCCGGCCGGCCCGCTCCAGCAGCCGCACGACACTCTGGCGCCAGTGCTCCGGGAGGTCGTGAGTGGCCTGTCGGGCCGCATCGCCGCTGAGCCGGAACCCGGCGCGCACCACCACGTCCTGGCGCAGCCGGAGCATGACGGCGTGACTGGTGTCGACCAGGGCCTGGAGCGCGGAAGCGCCCCTCCGGGCCGCTCCGTCGACGATCGTCCGCATCCGCTCGGCCGCCTCCGCTTCGACGGCGGCGGCGAGCGCTTCCTTGCTCTCGAAGTGGAAGTGCAGGGCCCCGTTACTGACACCGGCGCTGTTGCTGATGGCGGTGAGCGAGGCCGTCGCGAAACCCTGCCGATCGAAGGCCTCGGCCGCCGAGAGCACCAGCTGGGTGCGGGTGCGGAAGGCGCGTTCCTGTTTGGGTGTCAAGGCAACTCCTGACGTGCACCGTTTGGCTGAGGCAAGCGAACCGCTCGGTTTGCTGAACGTCTCGTGTGCTGCCGGCGGGCGTGGTTCGGATGCGGGCAGGTCAAGGCCGCGCGCAGGGGCGACCGAGCCCCCGGCTGGAGGGGAGGCGGCTGCTGCCCGCACGTGACACCGAACGGGCGCCCGGTGCGAGTTGCGGCGCTGCGGCATCACGATACAAACCGTCAGACCCGATTGCCAAGTCAAACCAGACCGGTTGCCTTGTTTTTGGCCGAAGTTCTTGCTGCCCCGTTGCCCGGCGGCCCGTTCGCGGGCGGGTGGGGCGGCGGAAGCAAACATGCCGGGCACCCCCTGGGTGCCCGGCATGTCCTGAAGTCGGTGCTCCTACTCGTCGGAGGCGGCCTCGGAGGCCTCCGCAGCCTCGGCGGCCTCGGCCGCCGCCGCGACCTTCCCGATCCGCTCCTCGCCGGTTTCGATCCAGGTCAGCATGGACGCCGGCACGATGCTGGGCAGCACGTGGTTCCACATCACCGAGATCCGGTGGCCGAGGTCCTGGCGGTCGGAGGTGACCCGGGAGACCGCCTGGAGCCCGGTGAAGCAGCCGACGATGAAGTCGCCGGTCTTTTTCGGGTTCACGTGCGGAAGCACCTCCCCCCGTTCCTGTGCCTCCGCCAGGAGCTGGGCGCAGATGTCGCCCCACTCGCCGAACGGGTTGGCGTCGGAGAAGTCCACCGCCCCCTGGTCCAGCGCGAGCCGCGTGCCCGCCCGCAGGATCGGATCGTGCAGCATGCCGTGGGCGACCAGCATGGTGAGGTCTACCAGTTCCTGCGCCTTGGAGCCGGATTCCGGCACCGCCACGTGCAGGGTCTGCTCGGCCAGCACGCCGCGGGCCAGCTCTTCCTTGGAAGCGAAGTGGAAGTACATCGCGCCCTTGGTGACCGAGGCCCGCGAGAGGATCTCTGCCACTGTGGCGGCCTCGAACCCGTACTCGTCGAAGACCGAGGCGGCTGCCCGCACGATCGCCTGCCGCGTGCGGACGGCCCGTTCCTGTCGCACTGCCACCCGTTCGTGTCGCACTGCCATAGGGCTTCTCCTGTCATGCATCCGCCGCTGTCGGGCGACCCGGCCAGTCAGCCTAGATAGATCAACATCCGGCTATCAAAAGAACCGGTTGGTATGTATCTTATCGGCGGGGGAGACGGGGAGGCGCCCGTTCCCGCGAGATCGGTTTCTATGGGGGATTCCATGTCTGTTGTGTTGGTTGAAAACGAAACCCTGCCTGTGGCCGTCCCGGCCCGGCGAACGGCGTTCCAGACCGGCCGACCGGCCCGCGCATCGGCCATGACCAGCACGGTTCCGCGGGAGCTGGTCCACCGGGCGGCGGTCGCCGAAGTGTTTCTGACGGGATGGAGCCGGACCGCGGAGAACCGATTCGCCCTGACGGCGCAGTGGCCCAGGGCGCACAGCTACTTCACCCCGGTGAACGGCTGCTACGACCCGCTGCTGGCCTCCGAAACCATCCGACAGGTCGGTACCCTTCTCTCCCACGCGGAGTTCGGGGTCTCGTTCGGGGACCAGTTCCTGATGTGGGACCTTCACCACAGCGTCAGGCCCGAGCAGGCGGGCGTCGGTGCCGCCCCGGCCGACCTGGAACTGGACGTCATCTGTTCCGACATCCGCCGCCGCGGCCGCCGCCTGGCGGGCATGCGCTACGAGGTCACCCTCTACTGCGGCGGCCAGGTGATCGCCACCGGCGGCGCCGCCTTCGACTGCACCAGCCCCGCCGTCTACCAGCGGCTGCGCGGTGACCGGGTCGGTGCCACGGGCGTGCGGCCCCTGCCGCAGCCGCTCGCCCCCGCGTCGGTCGGCCGCTTCCTCACCACGGACGTCGTCCTGTCCGCCACCGAGCGTCCGCTGGAGTGGCAGCTGCGGGTGGACGAACAGCATCCCGTGCTCTTCGACCACCCTGTCGACCACGTTCCCGGCATGGTGCTGATGGAGTCCGCCCGCCAGGCCGCCCAGGCCATCGACCCGTCCCGGCCGTTCCTGCCGACCACGATGCGCTCCGAGTTCAGCCGGTACGCGGAGCTCGACAGGCCCTGCTGGATACAGGCGGAGCCGCTGCCCGCGGCCGACAACGGCGACCGGCAGGTCCGCGTCACCGGCCACCAGGACGACACCACCGTCTTCAGCTGCCTGATCGGGACCCGAGGCGCAGCCGAGTGAGCCGCCCGGTCCCCGTCGCACCCGCCCCCGAGCGGCTGTCGACAGCCGGGGCCGCGCCGTACGGCCCCCCGGCCGACCGGCGGATCCTGGTCACCGGATCGACCGGTTTCATCGGCGGCAGGGTCGCCGCCGCCGCCCGTACGCTCCCGGGCGCCCGCCTCGTCGTGGCGGGACGCTCCACCGGCCCCGCCGAAAAGGACCCCGCGGTCCGGTACGTCCACGCCGACCTCACCGACTCGGCAAGCCTGTACGGCGTGTGCGACGGCATCGACATCGTGCTCCACTGCGCGGCGCGGGTCGGCGGCCCGGAGCACTCGGCCCGGGCGGTCAACGAGGAGGGCACCCGGGCACTGCTGGCCGAGGCTGAACGGGCCGGAGTCCGCCGCTTCGTCCAGGTCGGCACCGCCTCCGTGTACGGCCGGGGGGTGTTCCGGAACGCCGGACCCGAGCACCTCCCCGTCGTGCCGCAATCGCCCACCAGCCGGACCCGTGCCGCCGCCGAGAGGCTCGTGCTCGCGGCCGGCGGGACGGTGCTGCGCCCGCACCTGGTCATCGGGGCCGGCGACCGCTGGGTGGTCCCGGGTCTGGTCCGCCTCCACCAGCGGCTCGCGGCCTCCGTCGACGGCTGGCGGGCCCGGATGTCGGTGGTCGACGTCGACGACCTCGCCCGTGCGGTGATCGCCGTCGCCGTCGCCCCCCAGGACACCTGCGGCGTCTGGCACGCCAACCACCCCGAACCGGTCGGCTGCGCCCGCATCTTCGACGCACTGGTACGCCTGCTCGGCCTGCCCGCGGGCACCGGCGACATCGAAGCCGGTGGGGCCCGTCGCCTCCTCGCCGAGCACCCGGTCCTGCTGCACCACCTCGCCATGCTGACCACCGACCACTGGTTCGCCAGCTCCCGGCTCTGGCGCGAGACCGGCTGCCCGGCCGGGGGCACGTTCGAGGAGAGCCTCGCCCGCCACGCCTCGTGGTACCGCGAACACCTCGCGACGGACACCGCAGGCCGGCCGGGCCGGACGGGCATGCCGGAATCCGGGCGGTCCTCCGGCGGATCGTGAAATCAGAGGATGGTGAACCCGCCGTCGACCACCAGGGTCGACCCGGTGACGAAGGACGCCCGCTCGCTGCACAGCCACGCAGCGGCCTCGGCGATCTCCTGGGGTTCGGCGGTACGGGGCTGCGGCGTGGCCCGGTGCAGCAGCTCCTCGGCATCCGGGTTCTGCGCGAACCAGTCCGCCACCATCTCGCTGCGGGTCGTGCCGGGGGCTATCGCGTTGACCCGAATGCCGTGGGCGCCGTACTCGGCGGCAGCCGCCTTGGTCAGACCGAGCACCGCGTGCTTGGACACCACGTACGGCGCGGCGACCGGAGTGGCGACCAAGCCGCCGGTGCTGCTGGTGTTGACGATCGAACCGCCTGCTCCGGATGCGAGCATCGCCGCGATCTCCGGGCGCAGGCAGTTGAACACCCCGCGCACGTTGGTGTCCATGATGTCGTCGTAGACGCGGTCGTCCATCAGGTGCAGCGGTGTGCGGCCGGCCCCGTGGCCGGCGTTGTTGAACGCGGCATCGAGCCTGCCGAAACGTTCCACCGTGAACTCGACGGCACGTACCGCGTCCTCGGACCGGGTCACGTCGGCGACCACGTATGCGGCTCGGGCGCCCTGCGCCCGCAACTCGTCCACCAGCCCGGCCAGCCGCTCCTCGCGGCGGGCGGTGACCACCACCGCCGCGCCCTCCCTGGCGAACACCCGCGCTGCGGCGGCGCCGATGCCGCTGCTGGCTCCCGTTATCAGTGCGATCCTGTCTGTCAGAAGCCCTTGTCGATCAGTCATTTCCGGAGTCTTTCATCCGATGATCACGCTCCGGCGGGCGGGTGGTGGCGGGCGTGGTTCCCGGCCCGCTGCGGCGGGAACCACGCCCGCCACCACCCGCCCGCCGGAAAAGACCGGCACCCGGCTTCGCCCCCGGGGGTCAGGGTGAGGCCGGGTGCCGGCGGATGCGGGCGGCGGCACCGATCACATCGGATCGATGTCCGCCGTCCCGCCGTCGACCCGGATCCACCGGGTGATCTGGAGGTCCCGCAGGAACGCCAGGTCGTGGCTGACCACGATGAGCGCGCCCTGGTAGGACTGCAGGGCCTGCGTGAGCTGCTGCACGCTCGCCAGGTCCAGGTTGTTGGTCGGCTCGTCGAGCATCAGCAGCTGCGGCGCGGGGTCGGCCAGCAGCAGCGCCGCCAGCGTCGCCCGGAACCGCTCGCCACCCGATAGAGTACCGACCAGTTGGTCCGCTTTCCGGCCGCGGAAGAGGAAGCGGGCCAGGCGGGAGCGGATGACGTTGTCGGTGGCGCCGGGAGCGAACCGGCCGACATTCTGCGCCACCGTCAGCTCCTCGTCGAGCAGGTCGAGCCGCTGCGGGAGATAGCGCATCGGGACGGCGGCCTTCACCTCGCCCGCCACCGGCGGGATCTCCCCGACGACGGTGCGCAGCAGCGTGCTCTTGCCCGCCCCGTTGCGTCCCACCAGGGCGATCCGCTCCGGCCCCCGCACCTCGAAGTGGGCCCGGCTGCCGAAGCGGAGCTCGACGTCGCGCAGGGTGAGGACGGTGCGGCCCGCAGGTACCGAGGTCTCGGGCAGGTCGACCCGGATCTCCCGGTCGTCGCGCACCGCCTCCTCGGCCTCGGTCAGCCGCTCCTTGGCCTCCTCCAGCCGCTCCAGGTGCATGTTGCGGTGCTTGCCCGCGGCTACTTGGGCCTGCCGCTTGCGCTCCTTCATCACGACCTTGGGCTCGCGCTTGGTCTCGTACATCTTGTTGCCG
This sequence comes from Streptomyces virginiae, assembly GCF_041432505.1. Classification (GTDB taxonomy): domain Bacteria; phylum Actinomycetota; class Actinomycetes; order Streptomycetales; family Streptomycetaceae; genus Streptomyces; species Streptomyces virginiae_A. Next base: position 132,084 of record NZ_CP107872.1, on the reverse strand, counting down.
TAGCGGACGCGGCGGTCCAGCTTGATCCGTGCGTCGGCCAGCTCCCGCTTCTGGCGGTGGACGTCGGACTCGGCCACGCGCACCATGCGCTCGGCCGCCTCCTGCTCCACGGCCAGGGCCTCCTCGTAGTCGCTGAAGTTGCCTCCGTACCAGCGCACTTCGCCGCTGCGCAGGTCGGCGATCTGGTCGACCAGGTCGAGCAGTTCCCGGTCGTGGCTGACGATCACGATCGAGCCCTTCCAGGAGCCGACCGCCTCGTACAGCCGGCGGCGTGCCTCCAGGTCGAGGTTGTTGGTCGGCTCGTCGAGCAGCAGGACATCGGGGCGGAGCAGGAACTGGGCCGCCAGGCAGAGCATGACTGACTCCCCGCCGGACAGTTCGCCGATCCGGCGGTCCAGCGTCACGTGCGTCAGCCCCAGCTTGTCCAGCGTCGCCCGGGCGCGCTCCTCGACGTCCCAGTTGTCACCGATCACGGTGTAGAGCTCCTCGGAGGTGTCGCCGCCCTCGATCGCGTCGATGGCAGCGCGGATCTCCGCGATGCCCAGCGCCTGCTCGACGCGGACCTCCGGCTCCAGCGCGACGTTCTGCGGCAGGTAGCCGAGTTCGCCGGTCACCTTGACCGAGCCGCCGCTCGGCGTGAGCGCTCCGGCCATCAACCGGAGCAGGGTGGATTTGCCCGAGCCGTTGACGCCGATCAGCCCGGTCCGGCCGGTGCCCACGACCAGGGAGAAGTCGGTGAACACCGGGGTCCCGTCGGGCCAGGCGAAGGAGAGGTCGGCGCAGACGACGGATGTGTTGGTCAAGGTCATGGGTCCTCCTGAAGTCATGTCTGTCCCGGGGCTGCGGGACGGCGGTCACGGTCGGATGCCGTCGGCCCCGCGGCATGCGGGTGACGGATCGTCTGGTGGCGGGCCGCAAGCGGCTCGCCGTACGGGAGCGCTGCACGCACCACCCCTACGGGGGCGCGGGCACCACATGACTTCAGAAGAGCAACGGCCTTCTCCTATGGACGGCAGCAGTTCTTCTACAGCGTATACCTATCGGCATCCGGGCGCTCCATCATTCGGACGCACCGTCAACTGGCGTCCCGACGGGCGGCGGTTGGAGTCGCGTGTGGCCCCGGCGTCCCGGACGCCACTCTAAAACAGACCGACTGGTCTCTGACTCACAAACCGTATAGTCTGTTTTCATTGTGGGGGCGGCGCACTCGTCGGCCCCAGGGCCCCCATGCTGGGCAGAAGAACAGGGAGACAGCGTGGACATCGACGTGCTGGGATCGCTGACCGTACGAGAGGGCGGGGCGCCCGTGGCTCTGACCGCCCCCAAGCCGCGCCAACTGCTCGCCGTCCTGGCGATGCACGCGGACCGGACGGTGCCGGTGCCGCTTCTGATCGAGGAACTGTGGGAAGGCCGGCCCCCGCGATCGGCCCGCAACACCCTCCAGACCTACATCCTCCAGCTCCGCGAACTGATCGGCCAGGCACTGCGGCTCGCCGGCGACGCGCACGACGCCAAGCGGGTCCTCGTCACCGAACCCGACGGCTACCGCCTGGACACCAGAGGCGGCGCCATCGACACCCACGAGTTCGAGCGCCGGGCCGCATCCGGCTACCGGGCCATGGCCCAGGAGGACTTCGCCGCCGCCTCCCGCCGCCTGCACGACGCGCTTGCCCTGTGGCAGGGGCCGGCCTTCGCGGGCATACGCACCGGCGCGCTGCTCGAGATGGAGATCCGCCGCCTCGAGGAGGCCCGGCTGTGCGCCCTCGACCAGCGGATCGAGGCCGATCTGCGGCTCGGCCGGCACCGAGAACTGGTCGGCGAGCTGACCGTTCTGGCGTCCCGTCACCGCATGCACGAGTCGCTGCACCGTCAGCTGATGATCGCGCTCCACCGCTCGGGCCGGCGCGCAGAGGCACTCGCCGCCTACCAGCGGCTGCGTACGACGCTCGTTCGCGACCTGGGCCTGGAGCCCTCACCGGCCCTGCGCCGCCTCCAGCACTCGATGCTCGCGTCCGGCCCGGAGCGGGAGGCCGTCGAACCGGCCTGGGGGCAACTCGCCCCCACCGGTTGAGCGGATCCGGTCCCCGAAGGGAACGGGATCCCGGATCCCGGACCGAAGGAAACAGGCCGGATCCCTGACCGGGGGAAACGGATCGGATCCACAACCATGAGAAGGGAAAATTGTGATGCAGCAGAGATCGGTGATCACCTGTCGGAGGCTGGTGACCGCTGCAGCGGAACTGTTCGACCGCAAGGGGTACGTGAACGCGACCCTGGGGGAGATCACCGGTGCGGCACGGGTCACCAAGGGGGCCCTGTACTTCCACTTCGCCTCCAAGGGCGAACTGGCCCACGCCGTGGAGGAGCACGGCTGCACCCTGCTCGCCCAGTCGGTCGACCGGCTCGCCGCCGGCAGCAGCTCACCGCTGCAGACCCTGATCGACTTCACCCACTGGCTGGCCCGGGGGCTGCGCGAGGAAGCCGCGCTGCGCGCCAACTTCCGCCTCAGCAGGGAACTGCGCGGCGGGGAGGCGGTCGGCGGCGGCTTCACCGAGGCGTGGATGACCACCGCCTGGTCGCTGCTCGACCGGGCCGGTGCGGCCGGGGAACTGCGCAACGGCGCCGACCGCGCGGGACCGCAGACGCTGCTCGCCGCGGCGGTGGCCGGCATCGAACTGCTCGCTGCCACCGACATGTCGGACGAGGAACTCACCGCCCGGGTCGCTGCCCTGTGGGACCTCGCTCTGCCCGGCCTGGTCGGGCCGTCCGGACGGACCGACTATCGGACGACTCCCCGCTGAGAGGGGTTCCCCTCCCGCATCTGGTCCTTTCGAGGGAGCAGGTCCCGGCCGGTCCTCATTTCGGGGGAGCGGGGGCGGGGGGAGATCGTGCGGATGGTCCTTCGGGACCACCCGCGAATTCCTCACCGCGAGCGATGGTTCAGAACCCGGTGCGCCACCAGAATTCCCTTGTACCCAAACCGGGTTGGAATCCTGAAGACCGTGGAGACCTGCTGTGCCCGACGCTGCTCCGGATGCGAAGAAGAAAAAGGCCAAGAGTTCCGAGAACGTGCTGTCGCGCGCCGGCGGAACCGGGGACACGATTCCCCGGGACCGGCGAGCGGCCTTTCTGGAGCAGATGATGCTCTCGCGCGAATGCGACCGGCGTTCCGGGATCGTTCTGCGGCAGGGCCAGGCGTGGTTCCACATCTCATCGGCCGGCCACGAAGCCCTCGCAGCCCTGTGTGAACTGCTGGAACCCGAGGACCTGATCTTCCCCCACTACCGCGACCGCACCCTGATGCTGGCGCGCGGAATGGATGCCGAAGGACAGGCCCGTGACCTCATGGCCAAGGGCGGATCGCATTCCGCCGGACGTAATATGAGTTCGCACTTCAGCCACCGCCCGGGAAATGTCTTCTCCCTCGCCAGCCCGACCGGAAGCCAGTGCCTGCCGGCGGCCGGCGCCGCGTGGGCGTCCGTACTGAGCGGCGAGAGGAAGGTCGTCGTCTGCTCCATCGGCGACGCCTCGACGCGACAGGGTGAATTCTTCGAAGCGCTCGCCTTCGCGGTCGAACGGAAACTCCCGGTCGTCTTCCTCGTCTCCGACAACCGCTACGGAATCAGCACCCCGACCGACGGCCTCTCGCCGCAGCGGCTCGGCCTGATGCCGGACGCGATCACCAAGGTCGTCGACGGGTCGGACCCGGACGCCGTGCACGCCGCCGCGGCCGCCGTGCTGCCGGACGTCCGCGCCGGCCGGGGCCCGGCCGTGCTGTGGTGCCGGCTGGACAGGCTCGACTCGCACACATCCTCCGACGACCAGCGGCTCTACCGCACCAAGGACGAACTCGCCGCCATGCGCGACCCGGTGGCCCTCTTCACCGACCGGCTGGAAGCCGAGGGGACGATCGTCCCCGGCTGGGCGGACCAGGTCCGGGCCCGGCTCGCCGACGACGTCGAGGAGGTCTTCGACCGTGTGGCCGGAGAACCCTCCGCCGACCCCGGCGAGGTGATGGACCACCTGTTCGCCGCGGCGGACGAGCAGCCGACCGCCCCCGCCGACACCCGCCCCTGCGGCGGAACGATGGTCGAGGCGGTGAACCGGGCCCTGCGCACCGGGCTGGAGAACGACCCGACGCTGGTGCTGTTCGGCGAGGACATCGAGGACCCGAAGGGCGGCGTCTTCGGATTCACCAAGGGCCTCGGCACCCTCGCCGGCCCCCGGATGACCAACTCCCCGCTCGCCGAGGCCACCATCGTCGGCGCCGCCGTCGGGCTCGCTGCGGCCGGCATGCGGCCGGTGGTCGAGCTCCAGTTCGTCGACTTCGCCGGACCGGCCTGGAACCAGATCGCCTCCCAGCTGACCACCCTGCGCTGGCGGACGGCCTCCGCCTGGCGCTGCCCCGTCGTGATCTACGCACCCTGGGGCGGCTACCTGCCGGGCGGCGGAATCTGGCACAGCCAGAGCAACGAGAGCCTGTTCACCCACCTGCCCGGGCTGCGGGTCGTGGTGCCCTCCACCCCCGAGGACACCGAGGCGGTCTTCCTGGAGTCCTTCGCATCCCCCGACCCGACGCTGATCCTGCTCCCCAAGCACCTGATGCGCCGCCAGCACCCGCCGCAGCCCGGACCGGCACCCGCCCGGGGCGCCCGGCTGCTGCGTACCGGAGCCGACGTCACCATCGCCACCTGGGGCAATGGCACCGAACTGGCCACGGAGGCGGCGGACCGGCTGGCCGCCGAGGGCGTCGGCACCGAGGTGATCGACCTGCGCTGGTTGACCCCGGTCGACCGAGAGGCGGTCGCCGCCTCCGTCCGGCGGACCGGCCGTCTGGTGGTGGTCCAGGAGGACAACCGCACCAGCAGTTTCGGCGCCACCGTCCTGGCCGACCTCCTCGGCAGTGATGACGAGTTCTACTCGCTGCTCGCGCCGCCCCGGCTCGTATCCCGCCGGGACGTCCACATCCCCTTCCACCCCGACCTGGAGAGCGCCGTGCTGCCCGCGGCGGACGACGTGGTCGCGGCCATCCGATCGGTGCTGGCATGAGCGAGAAGAAGACGACGACCACCTTGACCGTCCCGCGACTGGGGGAGGGGATCGTCGAAGTCCTGATCCTGCGTCTGCTGAAGCAGCCCGGTGACCTCGTCGCCAAGGACGAACTGCTCTACGAGATGGAGCACGACAAGGCTTCCCTGGAGATCGAGTCGCCGACGGCCGGCAGGCTGACCGCCTGGCTGGTCGAAGAGGGCCGACGGGTGCCGATCGGCGGAGCCGTCGCCGAGATCGAGCCGGTCGCCGAGACCGAGGCGGTCGCCGGGACCGGAGCACCCGCCGAGCCGGGCGCAGCCGCCGACGGCGCAGGCCCGGCTCCCGCACCCGCGCAGGGCGCGTCGCCCGCCGGACCGCCCGGACAGCCCCGGACCGGCACCGTCCGCATCCCGCCCCGCACCCGGGCCCACGCCCGCAGGCTGGGCCTGGACGAGACGGTCCTGGCGACCTTGGTTCCCGCCCGGGGGCGCAGCCTGATGCCGGCCGACCTGGAGCGCCACGTCGCCGACCGCGCCTGCGCCGCCCCCGAGCCGCAGCAGGTCCGGCTCCAGGCCCGGTCCCAGGACCCGGTCGAGGGCGCGAAGCCCGTCACCCCGGCGCCGCTCACCGGCGCCGGCCACGACTTCACCGACCGGCCCGTCAGCCGGCGTCAGAAGGAGCTCAACCGGGCGCTGCGTTCCGGCACCGGTGACGTGGTGCCTGCCGTCGTGGCCACCGAGGTCCGGGAAGAACTCCTCGCGAGCGCGCTGCGCGCCCGCCGCGCCGCCGGCGACGGCCAGAGCTTCACCACCGCCTTCCAGGTCTTCGCACACCTGGCTGCCCGTGTCGCCGCCGACTTCCCGTTCCTGAGGTCGCGCCGCCTGGGCGAGGACCACCTGCGCGTCTTCGACCACGTGGACCTGGGCATCGCCTGTGCCGGTGAGGACGGTGATCTGACGATCGGCGTGGTGCGCGGCTCCGACCTGCTGGACGCCGACCGGTTCGACGAGCGCTACGCCGACGCCGTCGAGCGCGCCCTCGGCGGCGAGTCCCAGGCCGACGGCCGGGTCACCCTGATGCTCTCCCACCTCGGCGACCAGGGCGCGACCTTCGCCGTCCCCGTCGTCGTGCCGCCCGCCGCCGCCACGCTGTTCCTCGGAGCGCCGTCCGGCAGCGGGCCCAAGGCGGTCCGCCGGATCGTTCTGGCATTCGACCACACCGTGTTCAACGGCCAGGAGGCCGCCCGCTTCCTGGACGCCCTGCGGGCCGAGCTCGCACAGGCCGGTGAACCGGAGGCACCCGTCCCGGCCGCGACGACCGACCGGACCCGGGCCGACGGACAGCAGGCCAGGGAGGTCCGGGAGAGCGCGCTGGAGCGGCTCACGGCTCTCGCGAGCGAGGTGGCCGACCACGCGGTGGATCCCGACCGCCCGCTCGGCGAGCAGGGCATCGACTCCGCCAAGGCCCTGCGCCTGACCCGTGAAGCGGGCCGGATCTTCGGGACCAAGCTGCCCGCCACCGCGATCTGGAAGTACCCGACCCTGCGGGCCCTCGCCGAGCTGCTCCCGCAGACCGCACCCGGCGAGGCGCCCTCGACCCCGCCCACGCCGATCGCGCCGATCGCGTCCGTGCCGGTCGCGTCCGCGGCGGCCACGTCCGTAGCGGCCACGTCCGTGCCGGTTCCGGTGGCCGTTCCGGATGCCCGCGGGCCGGCTGAGGAAGACGTACGGGGCGCCGTCGCCGTCATCGGCATGGCCTGCCGTGTCCCCGGCGCCGACGACGTGGACGCGTTCTGGTCCCTGCTGGCCGAGGGCCACTGCCGGATCGAGCCGGTTCCCGCGGGTCGTTTTGCCGGGTCCCCGGCCGGCGACCCGGCCGCCGCCGCGCCGCGGGCCGGGCTGCTGGACCGGATCGACCTCTTCGACGCCCGCTTCTTCTCCGTCACCCCGCGCCAGGCCGCCTCGATGGACCCGCAGCAGCGCGCGCTGCTCGAACTGAGCTGGCACGCCCTGGAACACGCGGCCCTCGACCCGGACGACCTGGCGGGCACGCCGGTCGGCGTGTTCGCCGCCGCGTGCAGCTACGACTACCGCGAGCAGCTGGTGGAGCGGGACGCCGCCGACGGGTACGCCACCGTCGGCACCTTCCCCGCCTTCCTCGCCAACCGGATCTCCCACACCTACGACTTCACCGGCCCGAGCATCACCGTCGACACCGCCTGCTCCGGCGCGCTCACCGCGCTCTCGCTCGCCGAGCGGGCGATCCGCTCCGGAGACTGCGAGATCGCCCTAGCGGGCGCCGCCAACCTGCTGAGCAACGGCTTCAACAACGAGGCGTACCGCCGGGCCGGCATGCTCTCCCCGCAGGGGACCAGTCTGGTGTTCGACCGAGGAGCCGACGGGTTCGTCCGCGGCGAGGGCGCCGGCTGGGTGGTGCTCAAGCGGCTCGACCGGGCGATCGAGGACGGCGACCCGGTGCTGGCCGTCCTGCGGGCGACCGCCGTCAACCATGGCGGTCGCGCCGCCGCCCTGACCGCCCCCAACCCCCGCGCGCAGGCCGCCCTGGTGCGCACCGCCCTGGACCGGGCCGGTCTGCACGCCGCAGACCTGGGCTTCCTGGAGGCTCACGGCACCGCCACCCCGCTCGGCGACCCGATCGAGATCGACGCCGTCCGGGAGGTGCTGGAGGGTGGCGCCGGGGGACCGGTCACCCGGGCCGCCGGCCCGCTGGACCGGCTGTGGGTCGGCTCGGCCAAGGCGAACATCGGGCACCTGGAGGGCGCGTCCGGCCTCGCCGGCCTGATCAAGGCCGTCCAGGTGCTGCGCAACGAGCTGATCCCCGGGACACCGAACTTCACGGAGCTCAACCCGCACATCGACCTCGACGGCACCCCGCTCACGGTGGCCGACCACCCGGTCCGCTGGCCGCGGGTGGACGGCTCCCCGCGTCGAGCCGCCGTCAGCGCCTTCGGTTTCGGCGGCAGCAACGCGCACGCCGTCCTGGAGGAGGCCCCGGCCCTCGACGGCCCGGGCGCGGCGAACGGGAACGGCGTACTGCTGGCCGTCCCCCTGTCGGCCGCCACCGCGCGGTCGCTCGTCCGGTTGGCCGGCCGCCTCGCCGACCGGATAGGGAAGGAACCGTCCGGCCTCGACCTGCAGCAGATCGCCTGGTCCCTGCAGAGCGGCCGGCGCGCCCTGGCCGAGCGGATGCTGGTCGTCGCCCGCGACACCGGCGAACTGGCCGACGCCGTGCGGGCGTTCGCCGCGGGGGAGACCCACCCGGCGACCGCCACCCTCGAACGCCCCGACGCCCTCGCCACCCTGACCGACGAACGGGCCCGCACCGCCCTGCTCCAGTGGCTCTCCGGCGGCACCGCCGACTGGGCGGCCCTGTGGACCGTCGGGCAGCCGCCCCGGCGCGTCCCGCTGGTGCCCTACCCGTTCGAGCGCGAGCCGTACTGGCTGCCCGGCGAGCCCGCGGCCCGCCCCGCGTCGGCGGTGGCCGCCCCGTCCGGCCCCGCGCCGACGGCCGTCGTGGCGACCGCTGCCGCCGTGACCGGCGGTCGCACGAACGCACTCGTGCTGCCCGCCGGCCACCCGCTGGCCGAGCACCGCGTGGCCGGCCGGGCCGTCGCCCCCGGCGCACTGCTGATCGACGCTCTCGCCGGCGGCGGACCCGTCGCCCTGAGCGGCGTCCGCTTCCTGCGCCCCGTCCCGTTCGACGACGGCCTGCGCCTGGAACGCGGCACGGACGACGGCCACGGCCGGACGGCCCTCACGGTCCACCACGACGGCCACGTCCACGCCAGGGCCGTCGCCGACCCGGGGACCCCGGAGCCGTTGGCGGCCGGCGACCGCACCCTTGCCGACGGCACCCCGGTCGACCTCGCCGATATGCTGCACCGGGCCGGCATCGATGTGGGCACCGCCTACCACGCCGTCACCGCCCTGGTGCGGTCCGGCAACCGGGCAGCCGGCCGGCTGACCCCGCCGGCCGGCGACCCGCTGACCCGCCGGGTCGGCTGGCTCGACGCCGCCCTGCAGGCAGCCTGCGCACTGGCCGCCCCCGGCAGCACCCTGATGGCCGCCGCCCTCGGCCGGGTGTTCTGGAGCGGCGAACTGCCCGACCGCGCGGACCTGCTGCTGCACCTCGTGGAGGATTCCCCCGAACACGTCCTGGTGGACCTGGACGCCGTCACCGAGGACGGACGGGCCGTCCTGCGGGTACGCGGCCTCCGCCTGGTTCAGGCACCGTCCGCACCCGCGTCGACCGCACCCGCACAGGCCGCGCAGGACAGCGCCCCGATCCGCGTGCTGTCGCCGGTCTGGGCCGAGGAGAGCACCCCCCGCCCCGCCCCGGCCGGCACTGCGACCCATACCGTCACGCTGTACGACCGGCACACCGAGCGGGCCGCCGAAGGCCTGCGCGGAGACGTCGCGACCCTGCTCCCGGTCGGCCCGGACGGCGTCGACCGTGACCGCCTCGGCACGGCCGTCCGCGCCGCAGCCGGATCCCCCCTCGCCGTGACCCTCCTCGTCGGCGGCTGCCGGTGGACGGAGGACACCGCCGGCGTCACGGCGCTGCGCCACTGGCTCACCGCACTGCTGACGACCGCCCAGGTCCTCGCGGAAAGCGGCACACCCGCCGAGGTGCGGCTGCTGACCACCGGCCTCGGAGCCCCCGACGGCGAGTCCCCGGCCCCCGGCGCCTCGCTCCAGGGCGCGCTCCTCGGAGCGCTGCGCACCCTGCCACTGGAGGTGCCGACCGTCACCACCGCCGCCGTCGACCTGCCCGCCGACGCGCTGCACAGCGCCGCCTTCGAACCGATCGCCGCCGCCGTGGCCGAGCCCTGCGGGCGGGCCGTCCCACTGGTCGCGCTGCGCGGCGTCCGCCGCTTGCGCCAGGTGCTCGCCGAGCGGCCGCTGCCCGACGCCCGGGGATTTCGCCCCGGAGGGGTGTACGTCGTGTTCGGCGGCGCCGGAGGAATCGGCGGCGAGGTCGCCCGCCATCTCGCCGCCCGCTACCGCGCCTCGCTGCTGCTCGTCGGCCGCTCGGCCGAGGGCGAGGACGTCCGGAACCTGCTGGAGGACCTGCGGGCAGCCGGCGGGCAGGCCCACTACCACCGCGGCGACGTCACCGACGCCGGCGATGTCGCCGCCGCACTCGCCCGCTGCCGCACCGACTTCGGCGAGCCCGACGGCCTGCTGCACAGCGTCGGCTCCGTGAGCGACGGCCTGCTGACCGGGCTCACCGCCGCCGACATCGACCACGTGCTCGAAACCAAGGTCACGGCCGTCCTGACGCTGCGCCGAGCCCTGGCGGGCCGGCCGGGCACCGCCCTGGTCCTGTTCTCCTCCGTCGCCGGCCTGTTCGGCAGCGTCGGCGGCCTCAACTACGCGGCGGCCAACGCCTTCCTCGACCACTACGCGGCCGCCGTCGACGGCGACGGCGGGCTGGTGGTCCGCACCTTCGACTGGGGCCTGTGGCGCGGTACCGGCCTCGCCCGCCAGTACACCGCACACGTCCGGCGCCAGTACCCGGGACTGACCGACTTCGAACCAGAGAGAGGGGTGGCCGCCTTGGAAGCGGGCATGTCCGGCACCGATCCGCAGACCGTCGCCATCAGTGGCGATCCGGAGCCGCTGCGGGCCCTGACCCGTCCGGCCGCCGCCGACCCGGCGCACCTGCTGGAGCGCTACGCACGCGGCGCCCTGGCCCGGACCATGGCCGACCTCGGCCTGGACCACGGCACCGCCCGGGCGGGCTGCACCGCCGCCGCCGACCTGCTGGGCGTCGTCCCCGAGCACCACCGCCTGCTCGCCGCCGTCCTGGACCTGCTGGAGGGCGAGGGCCCCGACGCCCGGTCAGCCGTGCACCTGGCCACCGACCGTGCCGCCCTGCTGGCCGGCCACCCCGACCTGCTCGGTCACGTCGAACTGCTGGACCGCGCCCTCGCCTCGTACGGCCCGGTGCTGCGGGGCGAGCAGCCCGCCACCGCGGTGCTCTTCCCGCGCGGCGACCTCGGCGCGGTGTCCGCCATCTACAGCAACAACCAGCTCTTCGACCCGGTCAACGCGGCCGTTGCCCGCGAGCTCGCCGCCGACGCCGCCCGGATCGCCCGCGAGGGCCGGCGCCCCCGCATCCTGGAGATCGGTGCGGGCGTGGGCGGCACCACCGCCTCCGCGCTGGCCGCGATGGACGCCCTCGGCGTCACCGACGCCGAGTACGCCTACACCGACGTGTCCCGCGCGTTCCTCCAGCACGCCCGGCGCCGGTTCGGCGAGCGGGTCGGCCCGCAGCTGCTCGACATCGAGAAGAGCCCCGCCGGTCAGGGGTTCGCCACCGGTCACTACGACCTCGTCGTCGCCAGCAACGTGCTGCACGCCACCCGCGACCTGACCCTGGTGCTGCGCCACGTGTCCGAGCTGCTCGCCCCGGGCGGACGGCTGCTGCTCGTCGAGATCACAGTCCCCGCCGCGGTCTACACCCTCACCTTCGGCCTGACGGACGGCTGGTGGCGCTACGTCGACACCCAGTACCGCCTGCCGCACGGGCCGCTGCTCGACGGCGCCCGCTGGCAGGCCCTCCTGGAGGCCGGTGGCTGGACGCTCGCCGGGGTCGGGCACCAGCGCGACGTACCCGGATGTGTGGCGCTGCTGGACTGCCGTGCCCCGTCCGCCCCCGCCGCAGACGTGCCGGCCGCCGCAGCGGCGACCCGGACCCCGGCCGCCGACGGCACCGACGGCACGGGCGGCACCCACGACCGGCTTCGGGAGATCGTCCGGGAGCTGCTGGGCGACCCGCGGGCCGATGTCCCCGGCGACCGGCCGTGGCAGGAGCTGGGCATCGACTCGCTGCTCAACCTGGAGCTCGTCACCGCCGTGTCGAAGGCGTTCGGCGAGATCTCCAGCACCGCGCTGTTCGAGCACCGGACGCTCGACGAACTGGCCCGGGCGCTCGGCGGACGGGCCCGCCCGGCCGGCGCCACCGCTGCGGCCACCGCCTTCGCCGCGGCCGAGGCCCCGGACGAGGCCCCGGCCGCCGGCGACGGTGACGCCACCGGCGACGGCGCGGGCGCCGCGGACCTGCTCGCCGAACTGACCGGGCTGGCCGCCGACCTGACCGGCCAGGACCACGCACTCATCGACCAGGATTGCGACTTCCCCGGCATCGGGGTGGACTCGCTGCTCAACGGCGAGTTCACCGCCGCCCTGCGGCAGCGCTTCCCTGCCCGGGCGATACCCTCCACGGTGCTGTTCGAGCACACCTCGCTGCGCTCCCTGGCCGCCTGGCTGGCGGCCCCCACGCGCCGGGCCCGCCCGCACGCGGTCACGGTGGCGGCCGCGACACCGCCCGCACCCCTCACCGTCCCGGCCACCCTGCCCGTCTCCCCGGACGCCGCGGCCCGCAGCGCTGCCGGCCCGCGCCCGGCCCGCCCGGCGGTGCCGGCCGAGCCGAGCGGGCACCGTGCACCGGTCGCCATCGTCGGCCTGGCCGGACGCTACCCGGGCGCCGAGGACATCGACGCCTTCTGGCGGCTGCTGTCCGAGGGCCGGAACCCGGTCACCGAGGTCCCGGCCGAACGCTGGGACTGGCGCACCGCCCGCACCCTCGGCGGCGGCTACGCCCGCTGGGGCTGCTTCGTCGACGGCTGGGACCGCTTCGACCCCGAGCTGTTCCGCATCACCCCCCGCGACGCCGCCGTGATGGACCCCCAGGAACGGCTCTTCCTGGAGGTCTCCTGGGAGGCGTTCGAGACCGCCGGCTACAGCCGCCGCACCCTGTCCGGCAGCGCCGGCGGCCCGAAGGTCGGCGTCTTCGCAGGCGTCACCTCCAACAGCCACCTGATCGCCCAGCACCAGGCGCGGCTGGCAGGCGCCGACAACCCGGAGTACGCCGTCACCGCGGCGGCCTCCGTCGCCAACCGGGTCTCCCACGCGTTCGACCTCAGCGGCCCGAGCCTGACGGTCGACACCATGTGCTCCTCCTCCCTGACCGCCCTTCACCTGGCCTGCCGCGCCGTCCAGGACGGTGAGGCGGACCTCGCACTCGCCGGCGGCGTCAACCTCTATCTGCACCCGGACCGGTTCGCCGGCCTCTGCGCGCTCGGCATGCCCTCGCGCGGCGACCGCACCCGCGCCTTCGGGGCGGGCGGCGACGGCTTCGTCCCCGGTGAGGGCGTCGGAGCCGTCGTCCTCAAGCGCCTGGACCGGGCCGAGGCCGACGGCGACACCGTCTACGCAGTGATCCGCGGCACCGGCCTCAACCACGGTGGCGGCACCGGCGGATACACCGTGCCCAACCCGCTCGCCCAAGCCGCCGTGATCGGCACCACCCTCGACGCCGCCGGGATCGACCCCGCCGCAGTCGGCTACCTGGAGGCCCACGGCACCGGAACCGAACTCGGCGACCCGATCGAACTTCGGGCACTGGCCCTCGCCTTCGACGGCGACCGTCCCGCCACGGCCGGCCTGCGGATCGGCTCGGTCAAGTCCAACATCGGACACGGTGAGGCCGCCGCGGGCATCGCCGGCCTCACCAAGGCCGTCCTCCAACTGCGGCACGGCCAACTCGTCCCCACCCTGCACGCCGAGCAGCTCAACCCCAAGCTCGACCTGGACGGCACCTCCCTGCACATCCAGCGCCGCGCCGAGGCCTGGCCGCAGTCCGTCGACGCCGAGGGCCGGACCCTGCCGCGGCTGGCCGCCGTCAGCTCCTTTGGCGCCGGCGGGAGCAACGCCCACGTCCTGCTGGAGGAGTACCCGCAGACCGCACAGCCCGCGCCCGCCCGCCCCGGGGCCGACCGCACGCCGGTGCTTCTCCCGCTGTCGGCCCCCGACCCCCAGCGGTTGCGCACCCTCGCCGCCCGGCTCGCCGGCCTGATCGCCCACGTTCCCGGCAGCGAGACGCTGCTGGCCGCCACGGCCACGCCGACCGACATCGCGCACACCCTGCGGGTGGGCCGCGAGACCTGGCCGCACCGCGCCGCGGTCACCGCCTCCGACCCGAGGCGGCTGCGCGAGGCGCTCACCGCCCTCGCCGAGGGCCGCCCCCACCCGGACGTGGCCACCGCCGACACCGCCGACCACGCCGAGGCCGTCGCCCGGGCCTGGGTCGTCGACGGACGGCCGCCCGCGCAGGACCTGCCCGGCCGCCGCGTGGCGCTGCCCACCACACCGTTCGCCCGCCGCCGCTGCACCCTGACCGCGCCCGAGGGGCACGACCCACTACTGGGCGCCCCGATCGACCTGCCGCTGGCCGACTCCGTACGGATCCCCGCGACCCGGACGGTGACGGCCCGCCTCGGCGGCGCGTCCCGCTGGGTGGCCGATCACGTCGTCGACGGCACCGCGCTGCTGCCCGGAGCCTTCCACCCCGAACTCGTCCACGAGGCGCTCCTGACCGCCGGCGAGTCCCCGTACCGTCAGGTCATCCGTGACCTGATGTGGCCCGCCCCCGCCGCCGGGCTCCCCATGACGGTCCGTGCCGAGCTGGCCGAACCCGGCGCCGACGGTACGCGCAGCTTCACCGTCGAGGCGGTCACCGCCGCAGACGGCGAGCGGACCGCGGCACGCGGCTGGACCGAAGCCGCCGTCGCCGACCGGGTCCAGCCCTCCCTGCGGTACCGGCCGGAGGACCTGGCCCGGCACCTCGCCGAAGGCGTCGACGCCGAGGACTTCTACCGGGTCTTCGCCGGCCACGGCTTCGCCTACGGTCCGCTCTACCGGACCGTGCGCCGTGCGCTGCGCGACGGCGAGGAGACCACCGCCCGGCTCCGGCTGCCCGACGGCGAGGACCGTGACGGCAGGCAGGTGCTTCACCCGGCGCTGTTCGACGGCGCCTGCCAGACCGCGGCCTTCCTGCTGCTCTGCGAGGATCCCGCCGCCCGGCGCCGCTACCGGCCGCTGTCCGTGAACCGGCTCGCCGTGCACGCCCCGGTGACCGGCGAGGCGTACGTCCACGCGCGCCGGGTCCGCGCCGAGGAGGCGTCCGGCACGCACGTCTTCGACGTGCGCCTGGTCGACGCCGGCTCCGGCGAGGTGCTCGCCGAGGCCGAGGGCTTCCGCATCAGGGTGGAGGACCGTGACGCCCCGGCGGCCCCGGCCCGTACCGCCGACACGGCCACCACGGCTGCCGCGTTCGCTCCGGCGGACGGCGACCGCGCCCCGGCCGTCGCCACCTACCGGCTCGGCTGGCCGGACGCCCCCCGTCCCGCCGCAGGGCGCCCGATCGGCACCCTCTGGACGGTGGGCGACGGCGCCCTCGCCGACGGCCTGGCCCCGCAGGCCGCCGCCCGCCTCTCGTTCGACCGGGCCTGCGACGTCGACGCACTGGCGGAGACCGCCGGGCGCACCGGAGCCCCCGCGACCGTCCTGGTCGACCTCACCGGCGGCCCGCGCGGCCTGGGGTTCGGCGCCGACCCGCTGCCCGCGGGGCAGATCGCGGCCGACTGGACGGACTTCAGGACCGGCCCGATCGCACAGGTCTTCGGCCTGCTCCAGGCCCTGGTCCGCTCCCGCGCCCTGGACGGCGTCCTGGTGCTGTTCGCCACCGACGACTCCGCCGCCGGGCCGTCGCCCTTCCAGCGCGCCCTGCACAGCCTGGTGCGCACGGTGGCCGGTGAGACCGGCAGGCTGCGGCTGCGGATGGCCTCCGTCGGCTCCGGCACGGCCGGCACCGTACTGCCCGACGCCGTCGCCGCCGTCCGGGCCGAGCTCTCGGCCGAACCGGCCGACGGCGAGGACTGGGTGCGGATCGGCCCCGGCGACCGCCGCCGGCGTGCTGCCCTGGCCCCCGTCCGGGACACGGGTACGGCCGACCCGGCCGGCCTCCTTCGCGCGGACGGAACCTACCTGGTGATCGGCGGGCAGGGCGGCCTGGGCAGCGAGATCGCCGCCGCCGTCCGGGCCGCCCGGCCGACCGCACGCCTCGTCCTGGTCGGGCGCTCGGCCCCCGACGAGGCGGCCCTGGCCCAGCTTCGCGGGCCGGCCGGCACCGGACCGGTGGACTACCGCCGGTGCGACGTCACCGACCTCGCCCAGCTCGCCGAGCTGGCTGCGGAGTTGCAGCGCTCCGGCACCGAGCTGCACGGCATCGTGCACACGGCCGGCGTCCTGCGGGACGGCTTCCTGCGGGGCAAGACCCCCGAGATGATCGAGGAGGTCTGCCGGGCCAAGGTGCTGGCCGCGGTCGCGGTGGACGCCGCCTTCCACGACCACCCGCTGGACTTCTTCGTCGTCGCCTCCTCGCTGGCCGCCCTGGTCGGCAACCAGGGGCAGTCCGACTACGCCTTCGCCAACGGCTTCCTGGACGGCTTCGCGGCCGCCCGGACCCGCTGGACGGAACTGGGCCTGCGGTCCGGGCGCAGCCTCTCCGTGGGCTGGCCGGTGCTGGAGGGCGCCGGCATGGCGCCCGAGCCCGCCGCCCTGGGCTACCTGTCCGACACCTTCGGGCTGCGCCCGCTGCCGGTGCGCGAGGCCGTACGCCGGATGTGGCCGCTGCTCGACCTGGCCACCGGACCCGGGCAGGCGCACGCCGCCCTGGTCGCCGGCGACCAGGACCTGTGGTCCCGGGCACTGGGAGTCGCCGCCGACGCCGCCGCGGACACCCCGGAGCCCCGCGAGGCACCGGCCGCTCCCACTCCCACTCCCACTCCCGCTGTCGCCGACGCCGCCGCTGCCGCCGACCCGGCTCCGGCCGCGGACGGCCGCACCGCCGCGCTGCGCTGGCTGGCCGAGCGGGTGGGCCGGGCGATCGGCGTCCCGGCGGCCATGATCGCCGCCGACCGCCCGCTCCTGGACTACGGCGTCGACTCCATCGCGGTGATGCGCCTCAGCCGGCTGCTGGAGGACGACCTGGGCCGGCTGCCGGTCGCCCTGCTCCTCGACAGCTCCACCCTGGGCGAGTTGACCGACCGCCTGCTGCGCGACCACGGAGCCCAGCTCACCGCGGCGGTCTCCGCGGAGACCGGGCCGGCCCCCGCCGAAGCCCCCGCGGCCCCCGCGGCCCCCGCGGTCATCGGGGCCGCACCGGCCCCGGTCGACGCCGCAGGCACCGAAGCCGTACCGCTGCCCGACCGCCTGATCGGGATGTGGACCTCCGACCAGGCCGCGGCCCCGCTGGCGCCGTACAACATCTCCCTGTCCTGGCGGCTCGCCGACGCCGACCGCGCCGCGCTCGCCGGTGCGGTGGACGACCTGGTGCGCCGTCACCCGGTGCTCGGCTGCTGCGTGCGCCCGCACCGCGGCGAACCGTCGTTCGTCCCCGCCCGGACGGCACCCGCCCTGGTGGACCGCTCGCCCGAGGTCGGCATGGACCTCGCCACCGCCGTACGGCAGGAGGCCGACCGCCGCTTCGCGCCGGCGACCGAGCCGCTGCTGCGGCCCGTGCTCTGGCGGGACGGAACCGACACCGTCGTTCAGCTGACCACGCACCACCTCGCCGCCGACGGCCGGTCGGCCGAGCTGATCGGCCAGGATCTCGCCGCCCTCTACGCGGCCCGGACCGGCGGGGGAACGGCCCTCGCCCCGGCGCCCTCCTTCGCCGACGTCCTGCGCCGCGAGCGCGAGGACGCAGCCCGGACCCGCGCCGCCGACGAGTCCTTCTGGGCCGCCCGGCTGGCACGGCTGACGGCCGGGCCGCTCTTCCCGGACGCGGACACGGGCACCGACGCCGCGTCCGCGCAGCGCGAGTACGGACTGGGCGCCGACCTGTCGGCACTGCTGTCCGCCACCGCCCGCACCGCCGGCGTGACCCCGTTCACCGTGCTGCTGGCCGCCTTCGCGGCCTCCCTCGGCCGGCTGACCGGACGCCGCTCGTTCCTGCTCGCGGTGCCCGCCTACGGCCGGGCCTCGGCGAGCGAGGACGACGCGGTCGGCTGCTTCGTCAACTCCGTGCCGCTGCGCATCGACCTGGACCCGGCCCGTCCGGTCGCCGACTGGCTGACCTCGCTCCACGACGAGGTCCGCGGTGCGGTCGGCCACGCCGGACTGCCCTACCCGCGGCTCACCGAGCTGTGCCGGGCCGCCGGGGAGCACACCGTCCCCACGGTGACCTTCGCCTACCAGAACTGGCGCCGCGAGACCGCCGGTGCCGCCCCGGGCGGACGCACGGACATCGGCCTGCCGGTCCACCGGCGCGGCCAGCGCGGCCACTTCGACCTCGGACTGGAGGTCACCGACGGCCCCGACGGGATGGACGTGCTCGCCAACCACCGCACGGGTGCGCTCGACGGCCCGGCCGTCGACGGCCTCGTCGAGGACCTGCGGCGCATGGTGGTCGAGCTGTCCCGGGACCTGGACGGCGGCCGGACCGGCCGGCTGCTCGACCCCGCCGGGTCCACCCTGGTCAGCCGGTTCGCCGACTCGGTCCGCCGCACCCCGGACCGCACCGCGGTCGAGGACCGGGACGAGACGTTCAGCTACGCCGCGCTGGACGAGCTCTCCGACGCCGTCGCCCGGCAGGTGTCGCGGGCCACCGGGCCCGGTGAGCCGGTCGCGGTGCTGATGCACCGCTCGGCCCGGCTCGCGGCCGTCCTCCTCGGCATTCTCAAGAGCGGCCGGCCCTACGTTCCGCTCGACGACTCCTACCCCGCCGACCGCCTGCGGATGGTGGTCGAGGGAGCGGAGTGCCGGCTCGCGGTCGCCGACCCCGACCTGGCCGCGCTGCTGCCCGCCACCCTGCGGGTACTGCCCGCGGCCCAGGCCCTCGACCCGGCCGCCGCGCCGGAGCCGGATTCCGGGCGGGGCACCGCACCCCTCCCCGGCGACCTGGCCTACCTGATGTTCACCTCGGGCAGCACGGGCCGGCCGAAGGGAGTCGGCGTCACCCACGGGAACGTCGTCCACACCCTGGAGGCCATCGCGGCCACCACCGGAACCGGCCCGCAGGACCGCCTGCTCGCCGTCACGACGGTGTGCTTCGACATCTCCGTCCTGGAGCTGTTCATGCCGCTGCTGACCGGCGGCACCGTGGTGGTGGCCCGCCGCACCGACGTCGTCGACGCCCGGCGGTTGGCCGACCTGATCGAGAGCCGGAACGTCACCGTTCTCCAGGCCACCCCGGCCGGCTGGCAGCTGCTGCTGGACGGCGGCTGGCGGGGCCGCGCGGGGCTGACCGCGCTGTGCGGCGGCGAGGCGCTGCCGCCGAACCTGGCGGCCGGGCTGGTCTCCCGCACCGGCAGCCTGTGGAACGTCTACGGGCCCACCGAGGCCACCATCTGGTCGACGATCGGACGCGTGGACGGCGCGGCCGTGCACCTCGGCGGTCCGATCGGCGCGACCGACCTGGTCGTCACCGAGGTCGACGGCACGGCCGCGCCCGCCGCGGGCGAGCCCGGCGAGCTGTGGATCGGCGGACCCGGCGTCGCCCAGGGCTACTGGCGCAGGCCCGACCTGACGGCCGAACGGTTCACCGCCCACCCGGCCCGGCCCGAGGGCGGCGGACGCTGGTTCCGCACCGGCGACCTGGTGCGGCGCGACGAGCAGGGCCGGCTGGTCTTCCTCGGCCGGGCCGACAGCCAGGTCAAGATCCGCGGGCACCGCGTCGAGCTGGGCGAGATCGAGGCCGTGCTCGGCACCCATCCGGGCCTGGCCCGGGTCGTGGTGGTGCTCCGCGGCGAGGGGGCGCTGGTCCGGCTGGTGGCCGTCGCCGTCCCGGCGCGCGGCGCCGCCGCACCCGGCCTCGACGAGCTCCGCGCGTTCGCGGCGGCGAGCCTCCCGGCCTGGATGCTGCCCGACCGGCTGGTCACCACCCCCGAGCTGGCGCTCACGCCCAACGGCAAGGTGGACCGCAAGGCCGCCGCACTGCTGGCCCGGCCCGCAGCGGAGCGGGAGGCCGCCACCGATCCGGTCCGGTCCGCAGATCCGGCGCCCGCGCCGGTCCCGATGCCGCCTGCGGTCCACGCGCCAGCGCAGGCCGACCCGGCGCGGATCCGACAGAGCGTCACCTCCTTCTGGGCCGAGCTCCTCGAACTCGACCACGTCCCCGGTGACCGGCGGTTCTTCGACCTCGGCGGCAACTCGCTGCTGCTGGGCCGACTGTTCGCCCGACTGGAGGACCGCTTCCCCGGCACCGGCCTGGAGGTCGCCGACCTCTTCGCCCGCCCCACCCTCGACGACCAGGTGGCCCTGCTCACCGAGCGGCTCGCCCCGGCCGCACCCCCCGCCCCGGCCGCCCCGGCCGCCCCCGCCGCCCGGACCGCGCTGCCCCCTTCCGCTCCCGCTGCCCGCCCG
Organism: Streptomyces virginiae; assembly: GCF_041432505.1. Lineage (GTDB taxonomy): Bacteria > Actinomycetota > Actinomycetes > Streptomycetales > Streptomycetaceae > Streptomyces > Streptomyces virginiae_A. The sequence continues at coordinate 111,820 of NZ_CP107872.1, read as the reverse complement.
TCCCGCCGCGAGGCACGGCGCGCCCTTCGACTCGGAGACGACCACCGATGAACCACGACCACCACCCGTACGACGCGGTCGACGACCCGAACGCGGTGGCCGTCGTCGGCATGTCCTGCCGCTTCGGCCCCGCCACCTCGGCGGACCGGCTCTGGGAGCTGCTGGAGCAGGGCCGCAGCGGGATCCACCGCTACTCGCCCGAGGAGCTCGTCCGGCTGGGCCACCGGCCCGAGCTGGTCCGGCGCCCCGGCTTCGTCCCCGCCGGCGTCGTCATGGAGGACGCCGACGCCTTCGACAACGAGTTCTTCGGCTACAGCCCGGTGCACGCCGAGTGGCTGGACCCGCAGCAGCGGGTCCTGCTGGAGACGGCCTGGCACGCCCTGGAGGACGCCGGCTTCGCGCCGGACCGCACGGGGCTGCGCACCGCCGCGTACGTCTCGGTCGGCCAGTCCACGATGCCGCAGGTCGGCATCACCGACCTGGACGCGGCCGGCATGATCCGCTTCTCCTCCTCCGACAAGGACTTCGCCGCAAGCCGGATCTCCTACAAGCTCGGCCTCACCGGCCCCAGCCTGACCGTGCAGTCCGCCTGCTCCAGCGGACTGGTCGCCGTCCACCTTGCGGTGGAGAGCCTGCTCGGCGAGGAGAGCGACCTGGCCGTCGTCGGCGCCGCCTCGCTGCACTTCCCGCAGGCGGGCTACCTCGCCGCACCGGACATGATCCTCTCGCCGAGCGGCGAGTGCCGGCCGTTCGACGACGGCGCCGACGGCACGGTCTTCGGCAACGGTGCCGGCGCGCTCGTACTGCGCCGGCTGGCCGACGCCGTCCGCGACGGCGACCCGATCCGCGCGGTGATCCGCGGCAGCGCCGTCAACAACGACGGCGCCCGCAAGATGGACTACCACGCCCCGTCCCCGGAGGGGCAGGAGGCAGTCCTGCGCGAGGCGCTGGCCGTCGCCGGGATCGACGCGCACACCGTCGGCTACCTGGAGACCCACGGCACCGGCACCCACCTCGGCGACCCGATCGAATACGCGGCCCTCGACCGCGTCTACGGCGGCGAGCGGCCGCACCCCGCCGCCATCGGCTCCGTCAAGAGCGTCGTCGGCCACCTCAACACCGCGGCCGGACTCGCCGGCCTGGCCAAGGCGATCCTCGCGCTGGAGCACGCCGCCGTGCCGCCGCAGGCCCCGTTCGAGAAGCCCAACCGCCGGCTCGCCGGGACCGGCGGCCTGCGGATCGCCGCCGGCGGCGACGGCTGGCCCGTACCGGACGGCCCGCGCCGGGCCGCGGTCAGCTCCTTCGGCATCGGCGGCACCAACGCCCACGTGGTGCTGGAGCAGGCGCCCGACCTGCCGGCCCCGCCCGCCGGCAACGGCCACGACGAGCACCGGGTGCCCGTGTCCGCCCGTACCGAGGAAGCCCTGCGGCAGCTCGCCGCCTCCCTGGCGGACTCCCTGGGCCGCCCCGGCGCCCCGGAGCCGGCCGACGTCGCGCACACCCTGCGCACCGGCCGCAGCCACCGTGCCGTCCGGGCCGTGCTGACCGCGCGCACCACGGCCGAACTGGCGGAGCAACTGCGCACGCTCGCCCGGGAGGGCACCGCGGCAGCCGCGACTTCGGCCGCCCCCTACCGGGCGTGGATCGAAGGCACCGGCGAGCTGCCCGAACCGGAGCCCGCCGCGGGCCGGACCGGCCGACGCGTCCGGCTGCCCGGCTACCCCTTCGCCCGCCGCCGGTGGCCTCGCCCCGACGCCCCGGACCTCGCGCCGGACAACCGGTCGCCCGAGGCGGCCACCGACGCGCTCCCGGTCCGGACGGTGCGCCCCGGTGACCCGCTGGCGGCCGACCACCTCGTCGGTGGGCTGCCGGTCTTCCCGGCCGCCGCCCAGATCGACCTCGCACTGACCGCCGCCGGCCGACTCGCCGGCGGACCGGCAGCCGGCCTCGCCGACCTCGCGTTCCGCCGCACGGTCGAGGTGGTGGACCCGGTCGAGCTGCGGGTGGAGATCGAGGACGGACAGGTCCGCGTGGCTTCCACGGACGTCCACTCCCAGGCCCGCCTGCTTCCGGCCGGCGCACCGGAGCGGCCCGCCCCGCTCGACCTCGCCGCCCTGCGCCGCTCGTACCCCGAATCGGCGGAACCCGAAGCCCTCTACCGCTACTTCGCGGACAACGGCGTCGGCTACGGCCCGGCCTTCCGGGTCCTGCGCGAACTGCACCACGGTCCCGCCGGGGTGCTGGCCCGGGTGACCGCCGCACCGGAGTCCGTGCCCGGCGAGACGGTCTCGCCCTGTGTCCTGGACGGCGCCCTCCAGTCCGTCATCGGCTGCGTCCTGCGCGAGGACCTGGCCGGCGAGACCTTCATCCCGTTCGCCATCGACGAGCTGACGGTGCACGCTCCGCTGCCCGGCGAGGTGTGGGTCACGGTCAGCCCGCAGCGGCTCGCCGGCGGCGGCCGGCGGGTGCGCCGGTACGACGTGGCCGTCGCGGCGGAGGACGGCGCGGTCCTGCTGACGCTGCGCGGCCTCGCCCTGCGCCCGGTCACCGCCCCCGCTGCGGCCGGTGCGCCCGCCGTGCCGCAGGGAGTCCACCTGTTCGCCTCCACCGCAGAGGAGTTCGCCCCGACCGGCCGGGACGCCGCCACGGCCGGACCGCTGGTGCTGATCGGCGACACGGCCCTCGACGGCGCCGACCTGGTGCTCCCGGCGCCCGCCGACCCCGACGCCGCCGCGGCGGCCGGAGCCGAGCTGGCCGCTCGGCTGCCCGCCGGCGGTGGCCGGCCGACCATCGTGTGGCCGGCCGCCGCCGACGACCCGCACACCGACCCCGCGGCCACCGCCACCGACGGCGCCCTGCGCGTCCTGGCCCTGCTGCGCGCCCTGCTGCGACCGCTCGGCCGACGTGGCGCACACCTGGTCGTCCCCTACCCGGCAGGCTCCCCGGCGGGTGCGGTGGCCGGCGCCGGCCTCGCGGCCCTGGGGCGCTCGCTGACCGGTGAGAACCCCCGCTTCGACCTCACCGCCCTCGCCGTCGAGGACGGCGCCGGACCGGCCGGGCTGCGCCGCGCGCTCGACGCCCTGACGGTGCGCGTGCCGCTCTCCCGTGCGCTGACCGTCGCGGCCGACGGCGGGCTGAGGACCACCGTCCTGGCACCGCTCACCCCGGCCGCCGGCTCCCGGCCGGTCCTGCGCCACGGCGGGCGCTACTGGATCCACGGGATGGGACGCCTCGCCGCCCTCCTCGCCGAGCACCTGCTCGACCGTCACGCCGCACGGATCGTGCTCACCGGCCGGTCCGCCGCCGACGGCGCGCGCGGCGAGGAGCTGCGCCGGCTCGCCGACCGGGCGGCCCGGACCGGCGGTTCGGTCGAGTACCGGCAGCTGGACCCGTCCGACCCGGCAGCCGTCGGCGACACCGCCCGGCGGATCGCTGCCGACGGCCCCGCCGTGAACGGCGTCTTCCACTGCGCCGGGGTCCTGCGCGACGGGTACGTCCTGCGCAAGACGGTCGCCGACGCCCGCGACGTGATCGTTCCCAAGCTGGTCGGCGCGGCCGAGCTCGACTCGGCCACGGCCGACTGGGACCTGGACTGCTTCGTCGTCCTCTCCTCCGTGTCGGGCGCCCTCGGCAGCGCCGGCCAGGCCGACTACGCCTTCGCCAACGCCGCCGCGGACGAACTGGTCCGCCGCCGCGCGGACCGGGCCGGCCGGGGCCGTTCGGTCTCGATCGCCTGGCCGTTCTGGGCGGACGGCGGGATGCGCCCGGACGGGCCGGCCCAGGAGGAACTGGCCACCCTCGGCATGCGGGCCCTGCCCACCGAGGCCGGGCTCGCCGTACTGGAATCCCTGCTCGCCGGTCCCGCGACCGCGCCCGTGGTGCTGTACGGCGACCGGGAGGCCCTGCTCGCCTCCTTCCCGCTGCTGACCTCCGAGGCCCCCGCGGCCGTCCCGGAGCCGGCTCCGGCCCAGGCTCCGGCTCCGGCCGCGGAACAGGCGGCACCCGCCGCCGCGCCGGCCGGGGAGGTGACCGCCGTCCTGCACCGGCGGCTGGCGGCCGTCGTGGCCGAGGCGACACGCACTCCCGTCGACGACGTCACCGCCGACCGCCTCTTCGACGACCTGGGGATCGACTCCCTGCTCGCCATCCGGGTCGTCGAGCTGCTGGAGAAGGACTTCGGGCGGCTCTCCAAGACCCTGCTGTTCGAGTGCCGTTCGGTGGAGGAGCTCGCCGAGTACCTGAGGGAGGAGCACCCCGAGCGGTGTGCCGCGCTCGCGGGCGGACCGAAGGAGACCACCGCCCCGGCCGCTCCCGCCGCCCAGGCCCCGGCTCCCGCCGCCCCGGCCCAGGCCCCGGCTCCCGCCGTGTCCGCCATGCCGTCGGGGCCGTCCGACGACGACCTCGCCGACCCGCGGGCGATCGCCGTGATCGGCGTTGCCGGACGCTTCCCCGAGGCCGACGGCCTCGACCGGCTGTGGCGGAACCTGACGGAGGGCCGCGACAGCATCACCGAGGTCCCGGCCGACCGCTGGGACGCCGAGGCCCTCTACGACGCCGACAAGACCCGCGTCGACCGCACCCACACCAAGTGGGGCGGATTCGTCGACGGCGTGGAGAACTTCGACGCCGCGCTCTTCAACATCTCGCCCCGCGAGGCGGGGATCGTCGACCCGCAGGCCAGGCTGTTCCTGGAGAGCTGCTGGGCGGCCCTCGACGACGCCGGCTACACCCCGGACCGTCTGGTGTCGGCCGCGGAGGACCCGGTGCACCGGCGCGACGTCGGCGTGTTCGTCGGCGCGATGTACGGCGAGTACCAGCTCCACGAGGCGGAGGAGCGGCTCAGGGGCAATCCCGTGCTGGCCAACAGCGCCTACTGGTCCATAGCCAACCGGGTGTCCTACTTCTTCGACTTCCAGGGCCCGAGCGTCGCCGTCGACACGGCCTGCTCCTCCGCGCTGACCGCCGTCCACCTGGCGGTCGAGTCGCTGCGGGCCGGCACGTCGCGGGTCGCGATCGCGGGCGGCGTCAACGTCCTCATCCACCCCAACAAGTACTTCATGCTCGGCCAGGGCAGGTTCGCCTCCAGCGACGGGCGCTGCCGCAGCTTCGGCGCCGGCGGCGACGGCTATGTGCCGGGCGAGGGCGTCGGAGCCGTGCTCCTCAAGCCGCTGCGGGACGCGCTGCGCGACGGCGACCACATCCACGCCGTGATTCGCGGCACCGCCGCCAACCACGGCGGCCGTACCAACGGCTACACCGTGCCCAACCCCCGCGCCCAGGCCGACCTGGTGACGAAGGCGCTGCGGGACGCCGGCCTGACCGCCCGCGACCTCGACTACATCGAGGCGCACGGCACCGGCACCGCGCTCGGCGACCCGATCGAGATCCGCGGACTCGCCTCGGCGTTCGCCCGGGACGGCATCAAGGGCCCGGGCAGCCTCCCGATCGGTTCGGTCAAGTCCAACGTCGGCCACCTGGAGTCGGCCGCCGGTTCGGTGGCGCTCGCCAAGGTGCTGCTCCAGCTGCGCCACCGCACCCTGGTGCCGTCGCTGCACGCCACCCCGCCCAACCCGGAGATCGACTTCGACGGGGTCCCGTTCAGCGTGCAGCAGCAGCTCGCGCCGTGGCGCACCCACGACGGCGCCGCGCGCCCGCTGCGGGCCGGGATCAGCTCGTTCGGTGCCGGCGGCGGCAACGCCCACCTGATCGTCGAGGAGGCACCCGCGCCCGCCCCGCGTCCGGCAACCGGCCGCCGGGAGCCGCAGGTACTGTTCCTGTCGGCCCGGACGGACACCGCGCTCGCCGCGTACGCCCGGGACCTGAGGGACCATCTGCTCCGGGCCCGTTCCGCCGGCGAGGAGCCCTCGGCGGCCGACGTCGCCTTCACCTTCGCGGTCGGGCGCGTCGACCTGGCCCGCCGCGCCGTCCTCCCGGCCGACTCGCTCGACCTGCTGCTCGCCGGTCTGGAAGCCCTGGCCGAAGGCCGGCCGCGGCCCGTCCCGCCGGCCGGCGAGGAGATCGCCGCCTGGCTCTCCGGCCGGCGCATCGACCGCGAGGCCGCCTGCGGTGCCGCGTCCGTCGGCCGCCGCATCCCCCTGCCGCACTACCCGTTCGAACGTGTCCGCTGCTGGTACGACCTGCAGATCGCCCACCTGCACCGGCAGGGCCTCGGCAGTGCCGGGCAGGAACCCGCGTTCGCCCGGGACCACTTGCGCGACTTCGGCCGGGCACCTTCCGACCGGCCGCAGGCCATGCCGGGTACCGCGCCGGCGCCGGCCGCCGTGCCCGTGTCGGCCGCCGAAGGCGCGCAGGTCTCCGCGCCCACGGGCGTACCCGCCCGGGCAGCGGTTCGCCCCGCCGTACCCGCGCCGACTGCCGTACCCACCCTGACCCTGCGCGGTGCGGCCGAGCCGGCCCGCCGGCCGGCAACCGACCCGATGGAGAAGCCACAGATGACCAGCGACCGCAAGATCTCGCTCCGGCCGCTCGCTCCGGCCACGGCCGCGACGAGGCCCGCTGCACCGGCGACCCCGGCGACCCCGGCGGCTCCCGCCGCCGTGCCCGCCCCGCCTGCCGCACCGGCCCCTGCCGCCGTCCCGGCGGGCCGTCAGGAGGAGATCGCCGAGGAGGTCGTCCGGCTGCTCGCCGGTGTGCTGTACCTCGAACCGGACCGGCTCGACCCGGAGGAGACCTTCCTGACCCTGGGCGTCGACTCGATCCTCGGCGTGGAGTTCGTCGCTGCCGTGAACGCCGCCTACCCGGTCGGAGTCAAGGCGACCGCCCTGTACGATCACCCGACGCCGGCCGCGTTCGCCCGGCACATCGCCGAGTCGCTCGGAGCCCCCGCCCCGGCACCGACCTTCGCTCCGGCCGTCCCGGCCTCTCCGGCCGTCCCGGCCTCTCCGGCCGTCCCGGCCTCTCCGGCCGTCCCGGCCGTGGCCGTCGACCCCGCCCCCGTCGCCCGGGCACTGCGCGAGGAGCTGGCGCGGACGCTGTACTGCGAGCCCGGCGACATCGACGACGAGGCGAGTTTCAACACCCTCGGCCTGGACTCGATCCTCGGCGTGGAGTTCGTGGCGTTCGTCAACCAGACCTACGGGCTGGACGAGAAGGCCGGCATCCTCTACGACCACCCCAGCCTGGCCGCGCTGAGCCGCCACGTCGCCGGACGCGCCGCCCCGGTCCCGGCCGCCGCCGCGGAGCCCGCCGCCCTCCCGCTGCCGGTGACCGGCGCCGGGGAGCCCTCCCAGGCGGACCTGGACGCGCTGCTCAGCGCCGTCCGCGACAACCGGCTGTCCATCGAGCAGGCGGTCACCCTGCTCACCCCGCGGCGCTGACCCCGCCCTCCCGCACCACCTCGACCGCCCGACCCGTACGAGAACCGAGGAACAGACACACCATGACCCCCGACGAGATATTCGCCGTCGTCCGCCGCAACCTGCTCGACGTGATCCCGGAGCTGACCGAGGCGCAGATCACGCTGGACCACAGCATGCGAGAGCTGGGCGCCAACTCCATCGACCGGATGGACGTGGTCATCGCCACCCAGGACGACCTCGGCGTCCGGGTGCCCGCCGAGCAGCTCACCCGCGCCAATGACCTGCGGTCCCTGGTCGCCGTGCTCAGCGAGCACGTGTGAGCGACGACGCGCCCGAGGCCCCGGCGCAGCCGGTGGCGGTCACCGCGGCGGCCGTTCTCAGTCCGCTCGGTGACCGGCTGGACGGCTTCACCGCCAACCTCCTGGCCGGACACAGTGCGGTGCGGATGCCGTCCGGGGACGGCACCGCGGACGGCGGCCCCCTGCCCGTCGCGGCGCTCGACGACTTCGTCCTCGCAGCGTGGGCCGAGCGCCACCTCGCCGGCAACGGCGAGACCGCCGCCCTGCTGCGGCGGGTCGCCGGCCGGGCCGCGATGCCGGCGAGGACCGCGGCCTGCGTGGCGCTGCGGGCCGTGCTGGATGCCGGCCTCGAACCCGGCGGCGCGTGGGGCGAGGAGACCGCACTGCTGGTCGCGGGCAGCAACCTCGCCCTCGCCCACCAGGCCGCCACCGTGCTCGGCCACCACAGCTCGCCGGGACGGCTGCGGGCCTCGTACGCGCTGACCCACCTCGACGTGGACGTGGTCGGCACCGTCAGCGAGGTCACCGGCGTCCGCGGCGAGGGCTGGACGGTGGGCGGCGCGTCCGCCAGCGGCACGATCGCACTGATCCAGGGCGCCCGGATGGTCGCCTCGGGATGGGCGCGCCGGGTCCTGGTGGTGGCGCCGGCCGCCGAGCTGTCCCCGGTCGAGGCGGAGGCGTTCCGCCGGACCGGGGCCATGGCCCACGAGGCGCTGCGCGGTACGCCGGAACGGATGTGCCGGCCGTTCGACCGCGCCCGGCAGGGGTTCGTCCGGGGCGAGGCCGCCGCGGCGGTGGTCCTGGAGTCCGCGGCCGCCGCACGGTCCCGCGGCACCGAGGTGCTCGCCGAGATCGCCGGTCACGGCCAGCGGCTGGACGCACGCCGGGGCACCGAGCCGGACGCCCGGGGCCAGGCCGCGGCGATGCGGGCGGCGCTCCGCTCGGCCGGCCTGACCGCGCAGGACGTCGACTACGTCAACGCGCACGGCACCGGTTCGGTCCTCGGCGACGAGGTGGAGGCCGCGTCGCTGCGCGAGGTGTTCGGCGAGCGCCCCTCGCTGCGGATCAACTCCACCAAACCGCTGACCGGGCACTGCCTGAGCGCCGCCGGGCTGGTCGAGGCCGTCGCCGTCATCGGCCAGCTGCGGGCCGGCAGCGTCCACCCCAATCCCAACCTGGAACACCCGGTGGACCCCGGACTGCCGCTGGCCGGCACCCGCGCCGAACGCCACCCGATGCGCACCGCCCTCAGCAACAGCTTCGCGTTCGGCGGCGTCAACGCCTCCGTCGTCCTGCGCCTGCCGGGCACCGCGCGCGCCGCGGCCGCGCCCATCCACCCGAACCCTGACCACACCTGACCTAGGGAGACCACCCCCATGAAGCCGGTCGGCATCGAAGCCATCAACGTCTACTGCGGAGAGACCTACGTCGACGTACCCACCCTGTTCGCGGCCCGGCAGCTCGACGACAGCCGCATCGACAACCTGATGATGGCCCGCAAGAGCGTCGCCCTGCACTGCGAGGACGCCGTCTCCTTCGCGGTCAACGCCGCCAAGCCCATCGTGGACGCGCTGTCCGAGGAGGAGCGCGGCCGCATCGAGCTCCTGATCGTCGGCACGGAGTCCGGCGTCGACTTCGGCAAGTCCCTCGCCACCTACGTCCACGACCACCTCGGACTGCCCCGCTCCTGCCGCCTGTTCGAGACCAAGCAGGCCTGCTACAGCGGCACGGCGGCGACACAGATGGCCGCGGCCGTGGTCGCCGCCAGCCCGTTCGACGGCGCCAAGGCCCTGGTGATCAGCAGCGACGTCGCCCGTCCCGTGCCGCACACCTACGTCGAGCCGAGCCAGGGCGCCGGCGCGGTCGCCATGCTGATCAGCGACCAGCCGGTCGTCGCCTCCTTCGACCGGGGCGCCAACGGCTTCCACAGCTACGAGGTGATGGACACCTGCCGCCCCGACCCGGAGGCGGAGGCCGGCGACGTCGACCTGTCGCTGCTCACCTACATCGACTGCCTCAAGAGCTCCTTCACCGACTACGCGCGCAAGGTCGAGGGCGCGGACCTCGTGGACAGCTTCGACCTGCTGGCCATGCACACGCCGTTCCCCGGCATGGTCAAGGGCGCGCACCGGGCCGTCCTGCGCAAGCTCAAGCGGATGTCCCCGCAGGCCGTCGAGGACGACTTCGCCGCCCGTCTGTCCGCGGCGGTCGAGTACCCGCGCCAGGTCGGCAACATCTACGCGGGCACCGTCTTCCTGGCGCTGGCCAGCACCATCGACAACGCCGTCATCGACCGGGAGCGCCGGGTCGGGATCTTCTCCTACGGCTCCGGGTGCAGTTCCGAGTTCTACAGCGCCGTCGTCACCCCCGAGTCGCAGCGCGCGGTCCGCGCCATGGGCATCCGCCAGGCCCTGGACGACCGCTACGAGCTGTCCGTGCCGGAGTACGACGAGCTGCTCACCGCCACCGCCGAGCTGAAGTTCGGCGCCCGCGACTTCACCTTCGACCTGGACCGCTTCCCGCAGATCACCAAGGCCCGCTTCGGTGGCGGCACGAGCCGCCCCCGACTGGTCCTGGAGGCCGTCCGCAACTACCACCGCGAGTACGTCTGGCTGGGGGACGGCCGATGAGCCACCCGGACGCCGTGCGCGTCGTCCGCGGCCGCGGGCTGCTGCGGGCCGTCCTGGACCGCCCCGAGCGGCGCAACCCGATCGACGCCGGACTGCTCACCTCGCTCGCCCGGGCCCTCGACCAGGCCGAGAGCGACCAGGACTGCCGGGTGTTCGTCCTGTCGTCGACGGGCGAAGACTTCTGCGCGGGCACCGACCTGTCCGGCGGCGACCCCGCTCCCGAGCCGCTGCCGGACGGCGCCGAACTGCCCTACTGGACGCTGCTGGAGCGGCTGACCCGCAGCCCGCTCGCCACCGTCGCCGTCGTCGACGGCCGGGCCACCGCGGGCGGGGTCGGCCTGGCCGCCGCCTGCGACCTCGTCCTGGCGGGGGAGCGGGCCCGCTTCCGGCTCACCGAGGTGCTGGCCGGGCTGGTCCCGGCGATGGCCCTGCCGTTCGTCGCCCGCCGGACCGGCGAGCAGCGGGCGTTCGCCGCGACCCTGCGCGCCGAGGAGTTCGACGCCGGCGCCGCCCACCGGGTCGGCCTCGCCGACCTGGCCGGCCCGCGCGCCGAGGACCTGCTGCCCCCGGTGCTGGCCGGACTCGGCAGGACCGACCGGAGCACCACCGCGGCGCTCAAGGAGTACCGCGCCCGGCTGTTCCCCCGGGACGCCCGCCTGGGCCACGACGCCTCGCGGCTGCTGATCGAGCGGTTCGCCGCACCGGGAACCGGGCAGCTGCTGGCGCGGCTGCGCGAGGCCGGAGCGGCGGCATGAGCCCGGTCACGGCGCGCACCGGCGCCGCCGACGACGTGGTCCACCTGTCCTGGCAGGGACCGGTGGCCGTGATCCGGATGGCCGACCACGAGGGCCGCAACACCTTCGGCCCGGCCCTCAGCCGCGGCCTCGTCGACGCCGTCGACCGGGCCGTCGCCGAGGAACGCACCCGCGTCCTGGTCGTCGAGGGCATGCCCGAGCTGTTCTGCGCCGGCGGGTCCCAGCGGGAGCTGGTCCACTTCGCCCGGGGCGACGGCAGCTTCGACACCGACGACTTCTTCCGGGTCCTCGCCCGCTGCCCGCTGCCCGTGGTGGCCGCGGTCCAGGGGCACGCGATCGGCGGCGGCCTGGTGCTGGCGCTCTACGCGGACCTCGCGGTGTTCAGCGAGCGGTCGGTGTACGCAGCCAACTTCATGCGCTACGGCTTCACCCCCGGCATGGGCGCGACCCACCTCCTGCCCGCCCGCTTCGGCCACCAGCTCGGGACCGAGATGCTCTACACCGCGCGCAACCACCGCGGCGCCGAGCTCCGCGAACGCGGGGCGCCGGTCAGGGTCGTGGCGCACGACGACGTGGCATCCACCGCTCACGCGCTGGCCGCCGGCATCGCGAACGCGCCGCGCGCCTCGCTGGAACTGCTCAAGCAGGACCTGGCCGCACCGCTGCTCGCCGCCACCGACGCGGCGATCGAGCGGGAGGCGGCCATGCACCGCACCACCTTCCGGCTGCCCGAGGTGATGGACCGCATCGTCGACGGCTACGGCGCCGCCGGCCTCCGACACCCCTGACCCGCCGCCGGCCGAGAGCCGGACCGCCGCCCGACCAGACCGACACCGCCGACGCGAGGACCGCGAGAACTGATGGACGCGAAAGAGATCCTGACCCGATTCAAGGACGGGGGCCTGGACCGGGCCGCCGCCCAGGCGCTGCTCGCCGGCCGGACCCCGGCGGCCGCACCGCGCCCGTCCGAGCCCGCAGCCGCGCCCACCCGGCCCGCTGTGCCCGCCGTGCCCGCAGTCGAGCCCGCCGCCGGGACGACCGTGGCCGCCGGGGGCACGGCCGGCCGGCCCGAGCCCGTCGCGGTGATCGGCTACAGCGCGCGCTTCCCCGGAGCCGCCGACGCGGACACGTTCTGGCAGCGGATCCTCGACGGCGACGACCTGGTCACCGAAGTGCCGCCGGAGCGCTGGCGCACCGAGGAGTTCTACGACCCGGACCCGGCCGCCGAGGGCCGTTCGGTCTCCCGCTGGGGCGCCTACGTCGCGGACGCCGACCGCTTCGACGCGGACTTCTTCCGGATGACTCCCCGCGAGGCCGAGCTGACCGACCCCCAGGCGCGCCTTTTCCTCCAGGAGGCGTGGCGAGCGCTGGAGCACGCGGGCCGGGACGCCCGCTCGCTCGCCGGAACCCGCTGCGGCGTCTACGCGGGCGTCATGCTCAACGACTACCAGGACCTGGTCGAGCGGGAGAGCCCGTACAAGCGGCTCCCCCAGGTGATGCAGGGCAACTCCAACTCGATCCTCGCCGCCCGGATCGCCTACCACCTGGACCTCAAGGGCCCCGCCGTCACGGTGGACACCGCCTGTTCGTCCTCGCTGACCGCGCTGCACCTGGCCTGCCAGTCACTGTGGCTCGGAGAGACCGACCTGACGGTGGTCGGCGGCGTCACTCTGTACCTGACCGAACTCCCGCACGTGTTCATGAGCGCGGCCGGGATGCTGTCCCCCAACGGGCGCTGCCGACCGTTCGACGCCGCCGCCGACGGCATCGTGCCGGGCGAGGGTTGCGCCGTCGTGGTGCTCAAGCCGCTGTCGAAGGCGCTCGCCGACGGCGACCCCGTGCACGCGGTGATCCGGGCGTCGGGGCTCAACCAGGACGGGCGCACCAACGGCATCACCGCCCCCAGCGCCCGCTCGCAGACCGCCCTGGTCCGCGACACGCTGCAGCGCTTCGCGGTGGACCCCGCCGGCATCGACTACGTCGAGTGCCACGGCACCGGCACCCCGCTCGGCGACCCGATCGAGGTCACCGCCCTCAACGAGGCGTTCGCCGGCGCCGGACTGGCGCCCGCCAGCGTGCCGATCGGATCGGTCAAGGGCAACATCGGCCACACCTCGGCCGCGGCCGGCCTGGCCGGGCTGCTGAAGGCGGCCGGTGTGGTGCGCACCGGGCTGGTCCCGCCGTCGCTGCACTACGCCCGGGCCAACCCGCAGATCCCGTTCGACCAGGGCCCGTTCACGGTTGCGGGGGAGCGCCGAGAGCTGGGCCGCCCCGACGGCGGCCGCCCCCGCCGGGCCACCGTCAGCTCCTTCGGCTTCAGTGGCACCAACGCCTACGTCGTCGTCGAGCAGGCCCCCGAGCAGGCCGCCCGTCCCGCCGGCGACGACGGTGCCCCGCCCGTCCTGGTCCCGCTGTCCGGCCGGCGCGCCGACGCGCCCGCCGCCCACGCCGCCGACCTCGCCCGCTGGCTGCGCGGCCCGGGCTCCGACGCGTCGCCCGCCGATGTCGCCCACACCCTGGCCGTCGCCCGCACCCACCACACGTACCGCTCCGCGCTGCTGGTCTCCGGCCGGGACGAACTGCTGGAGTCGCTGGACCTGCTCGCCGCCGGTTCGGCCGACCCGCGGCGCACCGACACCGCGCCCGACGCCGCAGCGCCCGACGCCGCCGTCCGCCGCGCCCAGGCCGCGCTGCTGGCCCGGCTGGTGGAGCGGGCGGGCGAGAACCCCGGCCCGGTCGAGCTGGCGGCCCTGGCCAAGCTGTACACGCAGGGACACACGGTGGACTGGGCCGCGGTCAGCCCGCCCGCCCGGCACCGGCGGCTCTCCCTGCCCGCCTACCCCTTCGCCCCGCACCGCCACTACGTCGAACGCCCCGCCCCCGTCACACCCCCGACGCCTGCCGCCACTTCGGCGCTCGCCGAGGCGTCGCACGGGACTCCGGCCGAGCCGGCCGGCGCCCGCACCCCGCAGGAGGCCCTGGCCGACGTGCCGCTCACCGAACCGGTTCTGCACCGGCAGGAGTGGATCCCCGCCCCGCTCCCGGCCGCCGCACCTGCCCCCACGGCCCCGGTGCTCGTGCACGACCCGGCCGGCGACCTGGCGGCCGCACTCGCCGCCACCGGGCTCGACGTCCACCGGCTGGGCGGGGACCGGACCGCCGCCGAGGCGCTGCGGGCCACCGGCGCGCAGGTCGTCACCGTCGTGCTGCGGCTCACCCCTCCCGCGGACGGCGCCCCCGCGACCGCCGTGGACCTGGCGGCGTTCGAGGCCGCCCGCGCGGCGCTGGCCGTCCTGCGCACCCAGCAGCTCACCCTGCTGGCCGTCACCGCGGATCCCACCCGAGCCGACGCGGCCGGAGCGCTCGTCCAGACCCTCCGTCAGGAGAACCCCCGGCTCTCCGGCCGCGCGGTGCTGACCGCGGACGGCACGCCGGACGCGAGGCGGTTGCTCGCCGAGATCGCCGCGCCGGCCGCCGAGCACGGGCACCTGGCCGACCTCCGCTCCGCCCGGCGGCTGCGCCGGGTGCTGGTACCGGTTCCGCTGCCCGGCACCCGCCCCTTCGTGCGCCAGGACGGCGTGTACCTGGTCAGCGGCGGTGCGGGCGGCATCGGCCTGGCACTGGCCCGGCACCTGACGGACCGTCCGGGCACCCGCGTGGTGCTCTGCGGACGGACCGCGTGGGACGACCTCGCCGAAGCGACCCGCAGCGCCGTCTCCGGCAGCGACCGCCTGCGCTACGCCAGGGCCGACGTCACCGACCCCGAGGCCGCCGCCGCGCTCGTGGCCGAGGTCGTCCGGACCGAGGGCGCCCTGCACGGCGTCTTCCACGCCGCCGGCGTGGTGCGCGACGGCTACCTGGTGCGCAAGGACCCCCGGGACGTGGCCGACGTGCTGGCGCCCAAGATCCTCGGTGCGCGGGCGCTGGACGAGGCGACCGCGGCCCTCCCGCTGGACGCGTTCGTGCTGTTCTCCTCGGTGGCCGCGGTGACCGGCAACCTCGGCCAGAGCGACTACGCGTTCGCCAACGGCTTCCTCGACGGCTTCGCCACCCGCCGTGCCGGGCAGGTGGCGCGCGGTGAGCGGCACGGCAGGACGCTGTCCGTGCAGTGGCCGCTCTGGGACGTCCCCGGCATGAGCATTCCCGAGCCGGTCCTGGAAGTGGTGGCCCAGCACACCGGCATGGCGCCGCTGCCCGCAGCCGTCGGGCTCGCGGCTCTGGAACGCCTGCTGGCCGCCGACGGCCCCGAGGTCGTCTCGCTCTTTCACGGCGACGCGGCCACGTGGCGGGCCCACCTGGCCGCCCTCCACCTGGAGCGGCCGGCCGCGGCCGGCCAGGTGACGGCCGCCGCTCCCGCCGCTCCCGCCCCTTCCGACACCCCCGTCGTCGCGTCGGCCGATCCTGCTGCGGCGGATGACGGCCGGCGCGCCGAACTGGCCGACCGGGTCAGCCGGACGGTGGCCGACACCATCGGCCGCCCCGCGGGCAGCATCGGCGGTCACACCTCGCTCGAGTCGATGGGGCTGGACTCCGTCATGATCCGCGCCCTCGCCTCCCGGCTCAGCGCCGAAGTGGCACCGGTCGGGCCGGAGATGCTCTTCGGCCTGCGCGACCTGGACGAGCTGGTCGACCACCTGGTCGCCGCCCGGCCGGTCCCCGTAGCGGAACCGGCCACACCGGCGGTCCCGCCGGCACCCGCCGCCACGGCGGCCACGGTCTTCGCACCGGTGGCTCCGGCGGACCCGGCCGTTGTCCCGGCCGCCCCGGCCGCCCTGCCCGTCCCCGCCGCCGCGCCGGCATCCGCCTCCCGTACGCTGCCGGCGCCGTCCGCCGATGACCGCTTCGCGATCATCGGCATCAGCGGCCGCTACCCGCAGGCGCCCGACCTGGACGCCTTCTGGCAGAACCTGCTGAACGGCAAGGACACCGCCTCCGACCTGCCCACCGACCGCTGGCCGGACGCCGCGGGCGTCAACGCCCGGGGCCACTTCCTCGAAGGCGTGGACGCGTTCGACCCGACGTTCTTCGGACTGTCCGCCCATGACGGGACCCTGCTCGACCCGCAGGAACGGCTGTTCCTGGAGGTCGCCTGGGAGGCGCTGGAGGATGCCGGATACACCGGCTCGCGTCTGCACGACCTCGTCGCGCCGGACGGCGAGCGCCGCAGCGTCGGCGTCTTCGCCGGGATCACCTCCAGCGACTACAAGCTGCTGGGCGCCGAGCGCTGGGCAGCCGGACACCGGGAGATGCCCTCCGGGCACTACTGGAGCCTGCCCAACCGGCTGTCCTACCTGCTGGACCTGCGCGGTCCGAGCCAGCCGGTCGACACCGCCTGCTCGTCCTCCCTGGTCGCGCTGCACCTCGCGCTCGACGCGCTCCGCCGCGGCGAGTGCGCGGCCGCTCTGGTCGGCGGGGTCAACCTGTACGTCCACCCCTCCCGGTTCCGGATGCTGCGCCGGTCCGGCTTCCTGGCCGAGGACGGCCTGTGCCGCAGCTTCGGCGCCGGCGGGGCCGGCTTCGGCCCGGGCGAGGGCGGCGGTGCCGTCGTGGTGAAACCGCTCGCCGTCGCCCTGGCCGACGGTGACACCGTGCACGCGGTGGTCCGCGGCAGCGCGGTCGCACACGGCGGGCGGACCAACGGCTTCACCGCGCCGAGCCCGTGGGCGCAGGCACGGGTGCTCCGTGCCGCGCTGCGGAACTCCGGCACCGACCCGGAGACCGTCAACGTGATCGAGGCGCACGGCACCGGGACGGAACTCGGCGACCCGGTCGAGCTGGCCGGCCTCCAGGACGCGTACGGCTCCGGCCGCGTGCCCTGCTCGCTGGGGTCGGTCAAGTCCGCGGTGGGGCACGGCGAGTCGGCGGCCGGCATCGCCGCGCTGACCAAGGTGGTCCTCCAACTGCGCCACGGCGAGCTGGTCCCCACCCTGCACGCCGACCCGGTCAACCCGGGCCTGCGCCTGGAGGACACCCGCTTCGTCCTCCAGCACACCCCGGGCCGCTGGGAGCGACTGACCGGCGCGGACGGCAGCCCGCTGCCGCGACGGGCGGGCATCAGCTCCTTCGGCGCCGGCGGAGTCAACGCCCACGTCATCGTCGAGGAGTACCTGCCCGAGCCGCACGGCCGCGCGGCCGCCGCCGAGCCGGGCCGCCCGGAACTGGTCCTGCTCTCCGCCCCGACGCGCGAGCACCTGGCGGCCACCGCCGACCGCCTCGCGCGCCGGCTGGAGGGCCCGGAGGCGCCCGCCGACCTGCGGGCGGTGGCGTACAGCCTGCGCACCGGCCGGTCCGCCATGGACTGTCGCCTCGCCGTGGTGGCGACCGACACCGCCGGCCTGGCGGCCGCGCTCGGCGCCTTCGCCCGCTCGGCCGACGCCGGCGAGGGGGAGTCCGCCGTGCGGTACGCCGACCTGCGGGACGGCCGCCGTGCCCATCGGGACCTGGACACGGTGCCCGAGACGACCGCGTTCCTCGCCGACCTGTGGCGCAACCGGCGCCTGCACCAACTCGGCGAGCTCTGGCTGTCGGGCCTCGACATCGAGCGTGCCGCGCCCCGTGAGCCGGGCACCCGGCTGGTGCCGCTCCCCACGTCGGCGTTCCTGCGGCGCCGGCTCTGGATCACCGACCCGGTCACGGCGGACACCACGCCCACACCGGACCCTCTGCCCACACCGGACCCCCTGCCCGTACCGCTGTCCGCTCCGGCACCGGCACCGGCCCCCGCCCCCCAGCCCGCGCCGACCACCACCCCGGCCCCGGCAGCCGCGCCCGCCGCAGCGCCTGCCAGATCCGGGGAAGCGGTGACCGAGCAGCTGTCGCGCCTCGTCGCGGGCTTCGTACCCGACGCGGCGGGGTCGGTCGACCCCGACCGCACCCTGCTCGAACACGGCATCGACTCGATCAACCTGATGAACCTGCGCTTCGAGATCACCGAGCGGTTCGGGCGGACCCTGCCGCTGCAGTTGCTCAGCGAGTCGACCGTCCCCGTGCTCGCCGCCCACCTGTCCGCCGACCGCGCCCACGACCGGGCCTGAACGAGAGAGTTGGCGCCACGCCATGACCATCCAGAACAACGCCGCCGACCGCTACCAGCCCTTCTCCCTCACCGAGGTCCAGGAGTCCTTCTACGTCGGCCGGACGGCGGGCGGACACGCCGGCGGCACCCAGATCCACCTGGAGTTCGAGGCGGACCACCTCGACCCGGCGCGGCTGCGGGAGAGCTGGAACCGCTGCGTCGCCGACACCGACATGCTCCGCGCCCACCTGCTGCCCGACGCCCGCCAGGCCGTCCTGGAGCAGGCGCCCGAGTACCGGTTCGAGGTCCGCGACCTCACCGCGGTCGGCCGCGACGAGCTGCGCGCCTCACTGGAGCGGATGCGCCGGGAGTCCGCCGCCGCCATCGACCCGCACCGCTGGCCGCTGTTCGCCCTCGCCGCCGCCGAACTGCCGGGCGGGCGCACCAGGGTGATGCTCACCGTCGAGGAGCTGATCGCCGACGGCCCGAGCGTTTCGCTGCTGGTCCAGGACTGGTACGCGCGCTACGCGTTCGGCGAGGAGCCCGGCGTCCCGGAGATCTCCTTCCGCGACTACGCGCTCGCCACCGGCGGCCGCCGCCCGTCCGAGGAGTCCCTCGCGTACTGGCGGGACAAGCTCGGGGCGGTGGACTTCGGCCGGCCGCTGCCGCTCGCCCGCCCGGACGCCGACCCGGCGGCCGCCGCCGACGGCGAGCACCGGCGCATGACGCTCCACCTGGACCGCGAGCAGTGGGACCGCGCCAAGGAGGCCGCCCGTGAGGCCCGGGCCACCCCGTCGGCGATGCTGCTTGCGCTGAACGCCGCTGCCGTCGGCACAGCCGGCAGCGGACCGCTCCCGCTGGTCCTCACCACCTACAACCGCCTCCCGCTCCACGCCGACGTGGCCCGCCTGGTCGGCCCGTTCCTGTCCACCTCGGTCTTCGTCGCCCCCGAGGCGGCCGGAACCCTGGGCGAGCTGCTCGGCGAGGTCAGCGGCCAGCTCTGGCGCGACCTGGAGCACGGCGACGTCAGCGGGGTGCGCGCGCTGCGCGAACGCGCCCGCACCGAGCCCGGCCGCCGGGCGGTCCCCGTGCCGGTCGTCTTCACCAGCCTGCTCGGCAGTGTCACCGACCGGCGCGCCGCCGACCCCGGCAACTGGGCCGCCCTGGTCGACGTCGACGCATCCGCCACCCGTACCTCCGGCGTCCAGCTCGAGATGTGCGTCCAGGAGCGTGCCGGGCAGCTCCACGTGTCCTGGGACTACCTGCCCGGGGCGCTGGACGGCGCCGAGGTGCGGGCCGCCTTCGAGCGGCTCGGAGCCCTGCTGCGCCGGGTCGCGGCGCTCGGCCCGGCCGTGTGGAACACCGGCCTGCCGGCCACCGCCGCGCCGGACGCCGGTACGGAGACAGCCGGCCGGGCGTCCTTCGGCACCGCCGGGCGACTGCCGCTGACCGAGGTGCAGTCGGCCTACCTGGTCGGCCGGCTCGGCACCCTCGGCGGCGCCACGGAGACCCGCGTCTACCAGGAGTTCCTTCTGGAGAACCACGATGTGGACACCCTGGAGGCGGCCTGGAACCGGCTGGTCGCCCACCACCCGATGCTGCGCGCGGCCGTCCACCAGGACGGCACCCTGGAGGTCGCCCCGGCCGTCCCCCACTACCGCATCACCCGGCACGACCTGACGGGTCTGCGACCGGCCGAAGGGCCGGCCGCCGACGGCGGGTCCCCGGTCGAGCGGGCGCTCGCCGACACCGCCGCCCGGCTGCGCGGCGGGACCTTCCCCCTGGGCAGCCGGCCGATGTACGCCCTGGAGGCCAGCATCCTCCCGGACGGCACCACCGTCCTGCACGTCGTCCTGGACGCGCTGCTCGCCGACGCGCGCTCCTTCGCCCTGCTCTTCGGCCAGCTGTTCGCGTTGCACGACGGCGACTCGTCGGTGCTGGACGAGCCCGCCGACCCGGGCCCGTACCTGCTCGGCCTCCCCGCGCACGGCCAGGACGGTTCGGCGGAGGCCGCCCGGCTCGCCTGGCGGGAGAAGTTCGCCGCCCTGCCCGCAGGCCCCCCGCTCCCCGACCCGGCCCCGCAGGCCGCCCGGCTGCACCGCCGCACGGACCTCGGGTCCTGGCGGCGCCTCACCGAGCGGGCAGCCGCGATCGGCGTCCCGGCCGACATGGTGCTGCTGACCGCTTACACCGACGAGCTGCGCCGCACGTTCGGCCCGGAGCCGTTCACCGTGACCGTGGTCTCCTGGGACCGGCCCGCCGGCCTGGCCCACGCGGACCGCATGGTTGCCGACTTCACCCAGCTGGCCTGGGTGGTGGTCGACGACACGCTGCCGGCCGACTTCGCGCAGCGGGCCCGCGAGCTGTGGGGCCGGGTCCGCGCAGACCTGGAGCGCGGCGAGTTCCGGCCCGGCCTGGCCGAGCTGCGGGGCCGGGTCTTCCGCTCCGGCGGCAGGCTGCGGCTGCCGGTGGTCTTCACCCGGGTACCCGAGATCGATCCCGCCCTGCACCCGCGCGGCGTACGGCTGCGCGAGAGCCAGTCGCAGACCGCCCAGGTCGCGCTGGACCACGTCCCGCTGCTCGTCGGCGACGACCTGGTCGGCCAGTGGGACGCCGCCGAGGGCTGCCTCTCCGCCGACCGGATGGACACCATGTTCGAGGGCTACGCGCGCCGTATCCGCTCCTTCGTCGAGTCCGCCGGGTCCGCCGGGTCCGCGGGGTCCGCGGGGTCCGCGGGGTCCGTCGAGTCCGCCGGGTCCGCCGACGAGCTGTCGGCGACCATGACCGGCCTGCTCGCCGAGACGCTGTCCCGCCACCCCGACCGCCCGGCCGTCCACTGGGACGGGCGCGTCGTCGACTACCGCGAGCTCGACCACCGTACGGCCCGGCTGGCCCACCAGCTGATCGCCTCCGGGATCCGCCCGGGCGACCACGTCGCCGTGCACATGAACCGCTCCGACGACCTGGTGGTCGCGCTGGTCGGCATCGTGCGCGCCGGAGCCGTCTACGTCCCCGTCGACCCGGCCAACCCGCCGGAGCGGGTGCGCTACCTGCTGGAGGACAGCGGTGCGCGCGTGGTGGTCGCCGACGCGGCGCTCGCAGCCGTACCGGCCGCCGCCGGCGCGGTCGTCCTCTGCCAGGACCGTGACGAGGACCGGGCGCTGCTGGCGTCCCGCCCGGTGACGCCGCCCCAGGTGGAGGTGGGCCCGGACGACCCCGTCTACACGATCTACACCTCGGGCACCACCGGCAAGCCCAAGGGCTGCCGCAACACCCACCGGGGCTTCGTCAACCGGGTTCGCTGGATGCAGGACCGCTTCCCGCTGGGCGCCGATGACCGGGTCGCCCAGAAGACCCCGTACGGCTTCGACGTCTCGGCCTGGGAGTTCTTCTGGCCGCTGCTGGCCGGGGCGTCCATCGTGGTCGCCCGGCCCGGCGGCCACGTCGACCCCGGCTATCTCGCCCGGCTGCTGCGCGAGGAGCGGGTGACGGTCGCCCACTTCGTGCCCTCCGTGCTCGGCCTGTTCCTGCGGGACCGGGCGGCGTCCGAGTGCGCATCGCTGCGGTACGTCTTCGCCAGCGGCGAGGCGCTTCCTGTCGCGACCATGAAGCGGTTCTTCCAGGTCCTGCCGGACGGCGCCGAGCTGCACAACCTGTACGGCCCGACCGAGGCCGCCATCGACGTGACCCACTGGGCGTGCCGTCCCGACTGGGACGAGCCCACCGTGCCCATCGGCCGGCCGATCGCCCGCACCCGCATCCACGTGGTGGACGAGCGGATGGCACGGGTCCCGGACGGCACGCCGGGCGAGATCGTCATCGGCGGGGCGGGCGTCGCCCTCGGCTACCACGGCCGGCCCGAGCTCACCGCCGAGCGCTTCGTGGCGTCGCCGTTCGCCGACGACCCGTCACCACGCCTGTACCGCACCGGCGACCTGGGACAGCTCGGCCCGGACGGCGAGATCAGGTACCTCGGCCGGATCGACGGCCAGTTCAAGCTCCGCGGCCTGAGGATCGAGCCGGAGGAGGTCGAGGCCGCGCTCACCGAGCTGCCCGGGGTGTCCGAGGCCCGGGTGCTCCCGGTCACCGACCCGGCCACGGGCGAGCAGATCCTGGCTGCGGTATGCGTCGAGGCCGACGGCACCCTGGCCCCGTCCGTCGGGCAGATGCGCCGCGACCTGGCCCGCTCCCTGCCGTCGTACCTCGTGCCGAGCAGCTTCCGGTTCGTGGACCGGCTGCCGCTGACGGCCAACGGCAAGCTCGACCGCCGGGCCGCCACGGCTCTCTTCGGCACCACCCCGCCGGCCGCTCCTGCCGCTCCGGCTCCCGTTGCTCCGGCTCCCGTCGTCGTTCCGGATCCGGCTGCTGCCGCCGCCCCCCGGCCCCCCGCTCTCACCGGCCACCCGGCCCCCGCCATCGAGGAGGACCCCGTGTACGACCCCCGTAACGGACGACCCGACGAGGGAACCGCCGCGCTCGTCGGGGCGGCCGTCGCCGACTGCCTGCGGCTGGAGGTGGTCGACCCCGACGCCGACCTGTTCGACCTGGGCGCGACCTCGTTCACGATGATCCGGCTGGCCCAGGAGATCGAGCGGCTGACCGGTGTCGCCCTGTCCGTCGACGCCCTGATCAGCGGGCCGACCGTCACCGCGCTGCTGGCTGCCGTCCGCGCCGGCCGGGCCGCCGCCGACCGGACCGAGCCGGAGACGACCGGAGCGGCCGTCCCTCCCGGTCCGCAGGCGGACGTGGCGGCAGTGGCGGACCTGGCCGCCGGCCTGCTCGGCCTGGCGGAGGCCGACCCGGACACCGACCTGTTCGACCTGGGCGCGACCTCGTTCACGATGATCCGGCTGGCCCAGGAGCTCGCCGAGCGGTTCGGGGCGGACGTCCCGGTCGACGCCCTGATCCAGACCCCCACCGCCCGCGGCATCGCCGCGAGCCTGGCCCCCGCTTCCGCGCCCCAGGCGGCCGCCGCGCCGCGGGCAGCAGCATCCGCTGCCCGCACCGACATCCGGATCGCCCTCGACCCGCAGGCCAAGGCCGCGTTCAAGGAGGCCAGGGTCGCCGAGCGCCGGTTGCCCGGGTCGCTGGCCCGGCTGCCGTTCCCGGATCCCACCCCGCAGGACCGGCGGGCGTTCTACGACGCCTCGTCCTTCCGCGAGTTCGCCGACGGGCCACTGCCCGGCGACCGGCTCACCGAGCTGCTGGGCACCCTGGCCCGCGGCGAGCTCGACGGCCGGGCCAAGCACCGCTACCCGTCCGCAGGCGGTTTCTACCCGGTGCAGGTCTACCTGTACGTCAGGCCGGGGGCCGTGGAGGGCGTCGACGGCGGCCTCTACTACCTGCACCCGGGCGAGCGCGCCCTGGTGGCGATCGACCCGCAGGCCCGCTTCGGCACCGACGTCCACGTCTTCCACAACCGCGCCCTGGTGGACGCCTCCGCCTTCGGCGTCTTCCTGGTGTCCACCCCGGCGGCCATCGCGCCGGCGTACGGCGAGCGCAACGCCGGCCGGTTCTCGATGATCGAGGCGGGGCACGTCGCCCAGCTGCTGCTGACCGCCGGGCCCGAGCGCGGCCTCGGCATGTGCGCAGTGGGGGAGATGGACTTCGGCGCGGTGCGCGGGCACTTCGGCCTCCAGGACGACCAGGAACTGCTGGTCTCGCTGTGGGGCGGTGCCCTGTCCGGGCCGGCGGTGCTCCGCCGGGCCGAGCTGGTCGCCGCCGAGCGGCCTCAGGAGAGCGCGCCGGTGCCGTCCGGCCCGCGCCCGGTGGCCGTGGTCGGCTTCGCGGCCCGGTTGCCCGGGGCCGACGACCTGCGCGGGCTGGACGCGATGCTGGCGGCCGGCGACTGCGCTCTCGGCCCCGCCCCGCAGGAGCGCTGGGCCCCGCTCCGGAGCAACGCCCGGCGCGCCGGCGCTCGCGTCGGCGGCTACCTGCCCGACGTGACGGCCGTGGAGGTCGAGGAGTTCGGGCTCGCGGACGCCGAGGTGGCCGCCGTCGACCCGCAGGAGCGGCTGCTGCTGACGGTCACCCGACACTGCCTGGAGGATGCCGCGATCACCCCCGAGCGGCTGTCGCAGACCGGCCAGGTCGGTGTGTTCGTCGGGTCGATGTGGCAGGACCACGCGCTCCACGGGGTGGCGGCCCGGGCCGAGGGACGGACGGGCACCCACGCCACCCGCGGCGGACTCGCCCACCGCA
Organism: Streptomyces virginiae; assembly: GCF_041432505.1. Lineage (GTDB taxonomy): Bacteria > Actinomycetota > Actinomycetes > Streptomycetales > Streptomycetaceae > Streptomyces > Streptomyces virginiae_A. The sequence continues at coordinate 87,601 of NZ_CP107872.1, read as the reverse complement.
TGTCGCATGCGTTCGGCCTGACCGGCCCGAGCCTGGTGATCGACACCGGCTGCGTCTCCGGGCTCGCGGCCGTCGAGGCGGCCTTCCGGGCCGTCGCCGACGGCCGGTGCGAGGCCGCCGTCGCGGCCGGTAGCAACCTGGTGCTGCATCCGGACCACCTGGACGTGCTGTCCGAGCTGGGACTGGTCGCCGAGCAGGAGGACTCCTGCGCGTTCACCGACCGGGCCAGCGGCTGGCTGGTCGGGGAGGGCGTCGGCGCGGTCCTCCTCAAGCCCCTCGACCGTGCCTTGGAGGACGGCGACCCCGTCCACGCCGTGCTGCGCGGCGGCGCGCTCCTGCACTCGGGAACGACCCGCCAGTTCGGGATCCCGGACCCGCGCCGCCAGGAGCAGGTGATGCGGGCCGCGCTCGCCGACGCCCGGCTGACGGCCGGGGACATCGGCTACGTCGAGGCGGCGGCGGCCGGCGCGGCGCTGGCCGACGCGCTCGAGTTCACTGCGCTGGGACGGCTGTTCGGCGCCGCCGGCGTCGATGGCGGCGCTGACGTCGAGGGTGCGAGCGGAGCCGGGAACGGCGCCCGAGCGGGCCTCGGGCCCGTGCCGGTCGGCTCGGTCAAACCGAACACCGGCCACCTGGAGGCAGCCTCCGTCTTCGCCCAGCTCGGCAAGCTCATCGCCCAGTTCCGCCGGGACCGGCTCTACCCGACCCGACTCACCTCGGCCGCCAACCCGGCACTCGCCCCGTACCGCGGATCCGTGGCCCTGGCCGGCCCGTCCGCCGACCAGTGGCGCACCGCGCCCGGCGGCACCCGACGGGCCCTGGTGAACGGCTTCGCGGGCGGCGGATCGTACGGCAGCCTCGTGGTCGAGGAGCCGCCGGCCGCCGCGACCGCGGCACCGGCCGACGCCGACACGGCTGTCAGCGAGGGGACCGAGGTCCTCGTACTGTCCGCGGACAACCCGGAGAACCTGGCCCGCTGGGCCCGCTCCCTCGCGGAGGAACTGGACGCCGACCCCGGTCTCGACCTCGCCGCCGTCGCCCGTACGCTGCGGGAAGGACGCCGGGCACGCGCTGTCCGCGGGGCGGTGGCCGCCGACCGTGGCCGGGCTGCCGGGGCGCTGCGCACCCTCGCCGAGCGCGTGCTGCGCGACGGCACCGGCGCCACCGTCGAGGCCGCCCGGACGACGGCGGACCAGCAGGCGCTGACGGCGCTCTGGTCGGCCGGCGGCGAACTCCCGGTGCCCGCCACGTCCGCCGTGCCGCGCCGCCGGCCGCTGCCGCCGGTGCCGCTGTCCGTCCGCCGGGTACCGCTCCCGGTGCCTGCCGCCGCATCCGCGCGGCCGGAGAAGGAGCAGCAGCCGGACGGCCCGACCGGGACCGGGCCGACGCCGTTCGAGCGGATGGCCGGCATCGTCGCCCAGGAGACCGGGGCGGATCCGGACCGGCTCGCCCCCGCCGACGACCTGTTCGCGATGGGCGTCACCAGCCGCCAGCTGCTGCGGATCGCCGCCCGGGTGGCCGACGACGGAGGCAGCGAACTCCCCCTGGAGTCGCTCTTCACCGCCCCGGACCTCGCGGCCCTGGCCGAGCTCGCCTTTCCCATAGCCGTACCCGCCTGAACGCCCCCCGAGCAAGGAAGCCACGACGATGACCCGGATCTTTATGTTTCCCGGACAGGGAGCGCAGCGCGTCGGCATGGGCCGGACGCTTCTCGACCGCTTCCCCGACCTCGAACGCGAGGCCAGCGACACGCTCGGCTACAGCCTGCGCCGGCTGTGCCTGGAGGACCCCGAGGGCAGGCTCGGCAACACCCGCTACACCCAGCCCGCGATGTTCGCCGTGAACGCCCTCGCCCACCGCGCGGCCGTCGAGGACGGGGCCCGCCCCGACATCGCGATCGGTCACAGCCTGGGTGAGTACAACGCCCTGGAAGCCGCCGGGGTCTTCGGCTTCACCGACGGCCTGCGGCTGGTCGCGGCCCGCGCCGCGGCCATGGCCGAGGTGGGCGGCGGAGGGATGAGCGCGGTCGTCGGGCTCACCGAGACCAAGCTGCGCTTCCTGCTCCTGCGCGCCGGATTCGCAACGCTGGACCTCGCCAACCTCAACACCGCGAGCCAGACCGTCCTGGCCGGGCCGCTGGAGGACCTGGAGGAAGCAGGCCAGGTACTGGAGGACGCCGGCGCGCGCATGGTCCGCCGACTGGACGTCAGCGGCCCCTTCCACTCCCGGTACATGGCGCCCGCCGCCGCCGCGCTCGTCCCGCTGGTCCGGTCCGCCCGGCTCCGGCCACCGGCCTTCCCCGTGATCGCCAACCGCACCGCGCAGCCGTACCGCGCAGAGCTGGCCGCCGACCTGCTGCTCCAGCAGATCGACCACCCCGTGCGCTGGCACGAGACCGTCCGCACCCTGCTCGACGAGCCTGACGCGGTGTTCACCGAGATCGGCGAGAGCACCGTGCTGACCAGCATGGTCCGGCAGATCAAGCGGGACGCCGAGCCCGCCCGCGCGGCCCGCCCGCGCCAGGCCGTCGCCTGAAGCGACGCCACGCACCACACGAAGGAGACGCGATGACGAGCAACACCTTGAGGTTCCGCCCGCCGGCCGGAGCGGGCCACTGCCCCCGCCCGGTCCCGGGAGCGGCCCTGCGCCTGTTCCTGTTCCACCACGCCGGCGGCTCCCACCTGGTGTACCGCGACTGGATCACGCACTTCCCGGCCGACTGGGAGATCCACCTGCTGGACGCCCCCGGCCGAGGCCGACTGACCGACGTGCCGGCCTGCGCCGACGCCGAACGGCTGGTGGACTTCTTCCACGACGAGATCGTGCTCGCGATGGACCGCCCGTTCGCCTTCTTCGGCCACAGCATGGGCGGCCTGGCCGCCTACGAGCTCACCAACCGGCTGGCCGCCGAGGGGCTGCCGCTCCCCGCATGGCTCGGCCTGTCGGCCCGCGGCGCGCCGCGGCAGCCGCTCCCGACCGACAACCGCCACCGCATGCCCGACGCCGAACTCCGCCGGCACCTGGCACGGATGGGCGGCACCCCGCCCGAGGTCCTGGAAGACCCGGACATCTGGCAGCTGTTCGCTCCGATGATCCGCAACGACCTGCGGCTGGTGGAGACCTGGAGCCCGCGGCCGCACACGCCGCCGCTGTCCGTCCCGCTGTCCGTCTTCGGCGGCGCCGACGATGTGGTGGTCTCGCCCGAGCGGTTGGCCGCCTGGGAGCAGTACGCGCAACGGTTCCTCGGCCTCCACCTCTTCGACGGCGATCACTTCTACTTCCGCAGCCGCCCCGCCGAGATGGTCCGGCTGATCACCGAACAGGTCCGGACCGCGACGGCGGGCCGCCCGGCGACGGGAGCGGCGCGATGAGCGCGCGGGCGGCCGCAGGCGCACGGCGGCCCGCCGAAGGCGAGGTCAGGCTCTGGGTGTGCGCCAACGACGACCTCGGGCCGGGCACCGCCACCGCCCTGGCCGGCCACTGGCTGGACGAGCACGAACAGGCGACCGCGGACCGGTTCATCTTCGAGCGGGACCGCCGCCAGTACCTCGTGGCACACGTCCTCGTGCGGCGCCTGCTCTCGCTCGAGACCGGTGTCCCCGAGGCGCTGATCGAGCTGCGCAGGTCCGAGCGTGGCCGGCCCTCCGTACGGCCGCCCGAGGGCGGCTGGCCCGCCGCACAGGGCCCGCTGGACTTCAACCTCTCGCACGCCCGCGGATACAACGCGATCGCGGTCGGCCGGGGACGCCGGGTCGGGGTCGACGTCGAACGGCTCGACCGGGTGAGCAGCCGCGCACTGGACGGGATCGCCGAGAGCTTCACCCCCGGCGAGCGCGTCCAGCTGGCCCGGACACCCGCTGAGGTGTACGACCGAACGGTGCTGCGCCTGTGGACGCTCAAGGAGGCCTACGCCAAGGCGCGCGGACTCGGCCTCGGACTGCCCTTCGACTCGTTCGGCTTCGTGCTGTCCGACAACGGCGGGGTGGCCGCGTTCGAACCGCCGGCCGACGACCCGTCGGGAACCTGGTGGTTGCTCGAACTCGAACCCGAGCCCGGGGTGCTGGTCTCCCTCGCGGTCGAGGACGGGGCCACCCCGATGACCGCGCTCAGGCTGCACACGGGCTTCCCCTGGCGGCCCTCCGCCCTGCGCGCGAGCATCCACCCCGGGAACCCCGTCCCGCTGCTCGCCCCCGGGACCCTCTCCGCCGCGCTCCCCCTCGCCGGGGCCGCGCCCCACCGAGCGCGCCCCACCGAACTCCAGAGGAGCGTCGCATGATCGCAACCGCACGGGCGGCGGACGCGACCGTCCATCTCGCGGCCGACTCCGTGACCAGGATCCGCGGCGACCGCACTGTCCTCAACGGCATCTCGCTGACCGTCTCGGCCGGCGAACGCCTCGGCCTCATCGGGGACAACGGCGTCGGCAAGTCCACCCTGCTCCGGGTTCTGGCCGGCCTCGACGCCCCGGACGGCGGCCGTGTCCGGGTCGGCCTCGGCGGAGGCACCCCCGGCTACCTCTCCCAGGAACCCGACCTGCCCGCCGACTGGGACCTCGCCCGCTGCCTGGCCGAGGCCCGCCGCGAGATCGACCGGATCGCGGCGCGGATGCACGAGGTCGAGCAGCTGATGGCCGCGGCCGAAGACACGGAGCCGGCCGCGCTCCTCGACGAGTACGCCGTGCTCCAGGAGGACTTCGAAGCCCGCGACGGCTGGCGCTTCGAGGCCAGGGCGTCCGAGGTCTTCCAGGCGCTCGGCCTGCACCGGCTGCCGTCCGAGCGGCCGGCCGGGCAGCTCTCCGGCGGTGAGCGGGCCCGGCTCGGTCTCGCCCTGCTCGTCCTCCAAGAGCCGCCCGCCCTGCTGCTGGACGAGCCCACCAACCACCTCGACGACGAGGCCGTCGAGTGGCTCGCGCGGTGGCTCCGCGAGTTCAGGGGACCCTGCCTGATCGCTTCCCACGACCGCGACCTGCTGGACGGCGCCGTCACCGGACTGCTGGACCTGGACGGACCGCGCGGGTCGGTGGTCCGATACGGCGGAACCTACCGCGACTACGCCGCCGCGCAGGCCGCCGCCCGGCGGCGCTGGGAGGCGGACTACGAGAACTGGACCGAGTCGCTCGCCGCCGCCCAGCTCCGGCTCAACCGCTCCGACCGGGCCGCCGGGCACTACCGGCCGCCCCGCGACAACGCCAAGATGAACTACGACCTGCGCGGCGCCGGAGCCCAGGCGGCGGTGGCACGCACCGCCCGCGCCGCCAAGGAGGAGATCAGGCGGCTCGAACTCCAGGCGGTGCCGCGGCCGCCCGCCCCGCTGAGCTTCACCGCGGTCGGCCTCGGCGACCGGGCGGGCCGGGGAGCCGCGGAGCCCGGGCAGGAGGCCGGCCCGCTGATCGAGCTCAGGGACGTCCGCACGGCCCAGGGCATCCGGCTGCCCGAACTCGCCCTGACCGGCACCGACCGGTTGGTGGTCGCGGGGCCGAACGGGGCGGGCAAGTCGACGCTGCTGCGGATTCTCGCGGGGGAGCTGGAGCCCGGATCCGGCACCGTCGCCACCCGTCCGGGCGTACGGGTCGGCCACTTGTCCCAGGAGAGCGAATACCCGGCCGGCCGGGTCCCGCTGCTGCGCACGCACGCACAGGTGATCGCCGCGACCGAGGACGAGGCGGCGGAGCAGTTGCTGGAGCTGGGCCTGTTCCGCCCGGCCGATCTCCAGGTACCCGTCGGCGCGCTGAGCGCCGGTCAGCGCAGGCGGCTCGACCTGGCCAGGCTGGTGGCGATGCGTCCGCACGTCCTGCTGCTGGACGAGCCCACCAACCATCTGAGCCTGCCGCTGATCGAAGACCTGCAGACGGCGCTGGACGAGTTCCCCGGCCCGGTGGTCACCGTCACGCACGACCGCCGGATGCGCAGGTCGGCGGGCCGGACGCTGCTGCTGGAGCGGGACTGAGCAGGCGCCGGTGCGGGCCTCGCGCGGGCCCGCGCCGCCGGGGCGCCGGCTGGGGTCAGCGGGCGGCCGCGGTGCGGGCGGTGAGCTGGTCCATCCGGCGGGCCAGGTCCTCCTGCTCGCGGGTCAGGTTCTCCAACCGCCTGCGCAGTCGCGCCAGTTCGTCGCCGAGGTCGAGGACGACGGCCCCGCCCCGGGGAGCCGTCGATGCAGCCCGCCGACCAGCGGTGTCGGGCCGTGGCGGGAGGGAGCGGACCATCGGCGCCGCCGAGCGCGCCGCAGCGGGGGCCGGCTGCTCGCGGCCGGGGCTGAGGATCGACCGGACCCGTCGGTGCAGCGCCGGACCGGGTTCCACCCCGAGTTCATCGGCCAGACGCGTCCGGGCCCGCTCGTACGTGCCGAGCGCCTCCGCCTGCCGGCCGCAGCGGTGGAGGGCGACCATCAGCAGCTCGTAGAACCGCTCCCGCACCGGATTGTCACCGATGAGCTCCTCCAGCTCGCCGGTGATCTCGTGGTGCAGGCCCGCCCGCAGGCCGGCCTCGTAGAGCGTTTCCAGGGCGACCAGCCGGTTCTCCTCCAGCTGGGCGGCCTCCGCCAGGCAGATGTCCCCGCCGAGGCTGCCCTGCAACGCGGGCCCCCGCCACAGGGCGAGTGCCTGGCGCAGCAGGTGGACGGCCCGCTCGGGGTCGGTGGCGATCACGGCCCGGCCCTGGGCGCACAGCCGGTGGAACCTGCCGGCGTCGGTCGCGTCCGGCCCGGTGTGCAGCTGGTAGCCCAGCGCGTGGGTGTCGATCCGCTCCTGACCGGTCGATCCGGCGTCCTCCAACAGCTTCCTGAGCCGGGCGACGTGGGCCTGGAGGGCGTTGGCCGGGTTCGCCGGCGGGTGTTCGCCCCACAACTCGTCGATCAGGCGGTGGTACGACACCAGATGGCCGGCCTTCACGACCAGGGCGCCGAGCAGGACGCGCTGCTTGGAGCCCGTGGGTACGATCCGCAGGCCGCGCCGCTCGTCGTGGATCTCTACAGGGCCGAGAATGCGGAACTGCATCTTTCCTCACCTATGCGTCCGGATGGGGTCGTGGGACGGGTGCCGGGGCGTCAGCGCAGGGAGTTCGGGTCAGCGAAACCGAGCGGGACGGCCGGGGTCCTGCCGCGGACCATGTCGGCGACGGCCTCGCCGATCCCGGTCGCGTGCTTGAAACCGTGGCTGTTGCACCCGCCCGCGACGATGATCCGCGGGTCGTGCCGCAGCGGGCCGAGGAGGAACTGGCCGTCGGGGGTGCGCGCGTACAGGTTGGCCGTCGCCCGCGAGGGGGTGTCGCCGAGGCCGGGCACGGCCGCCGGGAGGATGCGGGAGAGCACCGACCAGTCGGCGGGGGAGACCGAGCGGTCCATGTTCTCGGGGTCGACGACGCGGAAGTGGCGTCCGCCGTCCTCCAGCCCGAGCTTCACCTCGGTGCCGCCGGGCAGGGTGCCGTGGCCCCAGATCACGTTCCCGTCGGCGAGTTCGCGCATGAACACCGGCAGCCGCTCCAGGGTGAACCGCGGATCGGGCTCGGCCGGGGTGAACCAGGTCGTGGGCATGCGCAGCACGTCGAGGGGGAGCCCCGGCACCAGCTGGGACAGCCACGGGCCCGCGGCCACCACGAGCCGGGCGACACGGAGCGTCCGCAACGCGGTGCGCACCACGATGCCGTCGTTGCCGGGTTCGACCGCGGTGACCCGGGTGTCGGTGACCACCCGGGCCCCGGCCGCCCGCGCCGCGTCGACCGCGGCGGCGATGGTGTGCTCGGGGTAGGTCAGCCCGCCGGCCGGCTCCAGCACGCCCACATGGTCGTCCGGCAGCCCGGCATGCGCGGGGACCCGCTCGCGCATGCTCGCCGGGTCGAGCAGCTCGATGTCCAGCCGGTGCTCGCGGGCCGCCCGCAGCGCGCCGCCGACGATGCGCCCGTCCGGCGGGCCGATCAGCATGGCCCCGGTCCGCTCCATCAGCACCCGGCCGGTCTGCTCCTCCAGCTCGGCCCACAGCTCGCGCGAGCGCTGCGCGAGCGGGACCAGGCCCGGGTGCTCCAGGCAGGCGGTGCGGAACATGCGGCTCTCGCCGTACGAGGAACCGTGCACGTTGCCGATGCCGTAGCGGTCGATGCCGATGACGTCGACCCCCTGCCGGGCCAGCTGCCACAGGGCGCAGGCGCCCCAGGCGCCCAGCCCCACGACGGCGGCCTCGGCGTCCAGGCCGGTGGCTGTACGGGCCATGTCCCCTTCTCCTCTTCTCCTCGTGTCCGTCTCGTGTCGCGATGTGCCCTGGTGTGCCGCCCCGCCGGCGCGTGCTGCCGCCGGCGGGGCCCCGGGGTCCGGCTCAGCCCGCTGCCGGCACCGCGACGGCCTCCGCCCCGGCGGCCGCACCGGCCCGGCCGGTGAAGGAGGGGGCGACCTGCAGGGCGAACAGCTCCATGGCCCGCGCGGCCCGCTCGAACGGCAGGTGGCCGGGGCTGAACTGCAGGCTCAGGCACAGGTCCGACCCGTACTCGGCGGCGATCTCGCGGACCTGCTCGGTGACGTCCTGCGGGGTGCCGGCGAGGACCTTGCCGTCGGTGAGCGCCCGGTCGAAGTCGTAACCGCGGGCCTTCTCCACGAACCGCTCGTAGCCGGGGTACTGGCTGCTGCGGGTGTGCGCCCAGGACGAGACCGCCTCGGCCATCCGGGACACGTAGTTCTGCTCCTGCTCGCGGGCGTCCGCCAGCGCCAGATCGCGGTCCTCGGACACGTAGCAGGTGTACTTCACCTGGATCCGCCCGCCGCTCGGGTGCCCGGCCTCGGCGCGTGCCTGCCGGTAGCCCTCGATCATCTCCTTCAGGCCCTGACGGGTGGTCACCGAGGGTACGACCTGGAGGTGGTGGCCGGCCCGGCCGGCTGCCGCGCAGGAGTCCGGGCTGCTGGCGGAGGCGACGAACACCGGCGGGTGGGGCTGCTGGTAGGGGCGGGGGAAGCCGGTGAAGGGCCCGAACCGGTGGACGGCGCCCTCGAAGACCGTGTTCTCCTCGGTCCACAGCGCGATGCAGGCCGCGATGCCGTCGTCGAAACGGGAGCGGCTCTCCTCGATCGGCACGCCGAAGGCCTCGAACTCGTCGGGCAGGAAGGCCCGTCCGAAGCCGACGTCGAGGCGGCCGTGCGAGAGGTTGTCGAGCATCGCCAGGTTGGCGGCGAGCTTGACGGGGTGGGTGAAGGCGGCGATGACGGCGCCGGTCGCGAGCCGGATGCGGCTGGTCCGCGCGGCGGCGGCGGCCAGGAACGCCACCGGATCGGGACTGTAGCCGCCGTACGGGGAGCCGTAGTGCTCGACGATCTGTGCGTGTTCATAGCCGAGCGACTCGGCCAGTTCGACCAGCCGAAGACTCTCGGCGTAATACTCGGCGGCAGTTTTCCGTTCCGGGTCCACGACCGGGAAGAAATTGACTCCGAATTCCATGACGACTCCGTCCGAAGGTTCGGTGCGGGGGCAGTGAGTAAATGGGGCGGGATGATCGGTGAATGTGCCCGGAGAGCAGAACGATATCCGGGCGGGCGGCCGCGGTCGCATTTTCGCGACCGCCCTCCCAGCGGGGTTCCAACGGCTCTCAAGCGAGCGTGGGGCGCGGCACTCCGCGCCGGGGGCGGGGGCGGCGGGGTCCGATCAGCAGGCTGCCGCGCGGTCGGCCGCAGACAGGGCCCGCCACCAGGCGTCCACCGTCGGCGTGGCGATGAGCTCGGGGAACGCGACCTCGATGCCGCTCTGCTGACAGAGGCTCACGACCTGCATGACCGCGATCGAGTGCAGGCCGTAGTCGACGAGGTCCTCGTCGTCGCCCGGCATCTCGTCGGCGCTCAGCCCCATGCTGTCGGCGATCAGGGAGCGCAGTCCTGCTTTGGTCATGAGCGGGTTCTCGGATTCAGTGTTCATGGCCAGGAAACGTAGCATCAGAAATGGCTCGGTGAAATCCCGTCGAAGCCTCTGAATTTCCTGCTGGGACGGCATTGGCGAATCGCTTGAAACGCGCTTGAGGAACCGGCGCCGGCGCCCCGCCGACGGCTACCTTCTGCTTTCGGGAGGACGCTCCGCACCTGCGGCGGCCCCTGGAACACGGACACCGCGAACGTTGGGAGTGAGGATGGAACGGCGAGCACAGGGCTGGCCCGCATCCAGTGGGACCGCCGCGCTGCGGGTCCTGCCCGGCGGAGCCGGGCCGGCCCGGCCCCGCAGCAGCCGCCACACCCTCCTGCCCCCGCTCGCGGACCGGGCCGCGCCGCCGGCCGCGTACCCGTGGGCGCCGGCCCACGACGACCTCGTTCGGTCCGAGGAGCCCGCGCCCGACGGTGCGGACACCGTCCGGGTCTTCCTGCTGGGGCCCGACGCGCTCGCCCGGGCCGGCCTGCGCGCCCTGCTGGAGAGCCAGCCCGGGGTCGTGGTCGCGGCGGAGGGCGAACCCGGCCCCCGGGCCCTGGCAGACCTGAGGATCAGCTGCCCCGACGTCATGGTGCTCCACGGGGTGCCGGACCCGCAGCTGATCGGGTTGCCCGGAAGCCAGGACCCCGGCGGGACACCGCTGCTGGCCGTCGGCGGCCCGGAGCCGGCCGAACCCGGCCCCCATCTGAACGGCTGCCTCCCCGCGACGGTGACGCCCGCGGACCTCGCCGCCGCGGTGCGGATGGCCGCCGCCGGCTACCACCTGAGCCGTCGGCCGTCCCGGCGGACGGCCGACGACGGAGGATTCCGCCGCGCCGAGGTCTCCGACGTCGACCCCGACGAGCTGACGGCCCGGGAGAGCGAGGTGCTGGACCTGATCGCCCGCGGCCTGTCCAACGCGGAGATCGCCGGTGCGCTGATGCTCTCGGAGCACACCGTCAAGTCCCATGTGCAGAACCTGCTGGGCAAGCTCCGGTTGCGCAGCCGCGTCCAGGCGGTGGTCTACGCGTATGAGATCGGGCTGCGGCGAACCCGCTGACCGCCCGTCGGCCCCACCCGCTCACGTCAGGCGCGTCAGCCGTCCGTCAAGCACCCGGGTCAGCATGCAATTCGATCTCGTCGACCCCAGTGGTCGGCTGCGCCTGCCCCCGGCCCGTCGGGCCGCGGCGGCCGGCTCGACAGGAGGGGAAGAGATGAGTGGTGCCAAGGTCGCGTCCATGGCCCTCACCGATGCACAGCTCGGTGTCTGGTTCGCCCAGGCCAGGGACCCGCACAACACGGCGTTCAACACCGGCGAGTACGTCGAGCTGACGGGCCCGCTGGACGCCGGGCGGTTCACCGCTGCCGTGCGCGCCGCGGTCGAGGCCACCGAGTCCCTGCGCCTGCGCTTCCACACCCGCGCCGACGGCGAAGTGCGCCAGCGGGTCGTCCCCGCGGACGAGTCGGCCTGGGAGCTGCGCCACGTCGACGTCAGCGCCGAACCCGACCCCGAGGCCGCCGCCGACGACCTGATCCGCCGGCAGCTGGCCGCCCCGATGGCGGTCGACGGCGAAGGACCGCTGTTCGACCAGGTCCTGTTCACCCTCGGCCCCGGCCGCCACCGCTGGTTCCAGCAAGTCCACCACCTGCTGCTCGACGGCTACGGGCTGCGCCTGGTGGCCCGGCGCGTCGCCGACGCCTACAACGGCGCGGGCACGCCGGCCGAGGCCGACGACCTCGCCGCCCTGGTCGACGCCGAGAGTGCTTACCGTGCTTCGCGCGGCCACGCCCGCGACCGCGCGTACTGGCTCACCTCCTGGGCTGACCGCCCGGAGGCACCCACCCTGGGCACCGGTCCCGTCGCCCGGGGCGACGCCCCGGCGGCTGCCGAGGGCGGTGCCGTGCCGCTGCGCCGCACGGTGTTCCTGCCCGCGGCCGTCCAGGAGGGCCTCGACGCGCTCGCCCGCACCGCGCAGACCGGCTGGCAGGTGGCCGCTCTGGCCGCCGTCGCCCTCTACACCCGGCGCCTGACCGGCGCCGGGGAGGCCGTACTGGGGCTCCCGGTCACCAACCGGCGCTCGAGCAGAGCCCGCCGCACCCCCGCCATGCTCACCAACGTGCCGCCGCTGCGGGTGCCCGCCCGGCCCGACACCGACCTCACCGGCCTGGTCACCGAGGTCCGCGACCGGGTCGCCGAGGTGCTGCTGCACCAGGGCTACCCGTACGCCGAACTCCGCCGCGAACTGGGGCTGCTGGCGCAGGACCGCCCCCTGCACTCGATCGTCGCCAACATCATGCCGTTCGACCACGGCCTGGACTTCGAAGGCATCGAGGCGCAGGTCCACCCGGTGTCGACCGGCCCCGTCGAGGACCTCAAGTTCTCGGTGTACGAGCGTCCCGGCGGCGCCGGCCTGCGGATCGATGTCGAAGCCGACGCCCTGCGCCACCGTGAGGAGGAGGTCGCCGCCCACCTGGCCCGCTTCACCGCCCTGCTGCATTCCTTCGCCACCGCCGACCCCGCGCTGCCCGGCGGCCGGCTGGACGTCCTCGCCCCGGGCGAGCACGTGCAGGCCGCCGGCGAGGCGTTCGTGCCCGAGCCGTCCACCGACGAGCCGTCCACCGACGAGCCGTCCGCCCACGAGCCGTCCACCCCGGACCGTCCCACCACGCTGCCCGCCCTGTTCGAGGCGCAGGCCGCCCGAACCCCGCAGGCCGTCGCCGTCGTCGACGGCCACCGGCAGCTCACCTACCGCGAACTCGACGCCAGGGCCAACCGCCTCGCCCACCTGCTCACGGCCCGCGGCGCCGGCCCCGAGCGTACCGTCGCGCTCGCCCTGCCCCGCTCCGCCGACCTGGTCGTCGCCCTGCTCGCGGTGGTCAAGACCGGCGCCGCCTACCTGCCGTTGGACCCGGACTACCCGGCCGAGCGGCTGGCGTCCATGCTGGCCGACGCCGGCCCGTCCGTGATCGTCGCGACGGCCGCCACCCGGGTCGTCGCCCCCGACCGCACGGCCCTGGTCCTCCTTGACGACGAGCCGCAGGCCGGCCTGCCCGACACCGCCCCGCGCACGAAGCACGACCCCCGCCACCCGGCCTACGTCATCTACACCTCCGGCTCCACCGGCCGGCCCAAGGGCGTGGTCGTCACCCACCACAACGTGGTGCGGCTGTTCACCGCCGCACAGCAGCACTTCGGCTTCGGCCCGTCGGACGTGTGGACGCTGTTCCATTCCTACGCCTTCGACTTCTCCGTGTGGGAGATCTGGGGCCCGCTGCTGCACGGCGGCCGCCTGGTCGTCGTCCCGTACTCCACCAGCCGTTCCCCCGGAGCCTTCCTCGACCTGCTGGCCGAGCAGCGGGTCACGGTGCTCAACCAGACACCGTCCGCGTTCTACCAGCTGATCGAGGCCGACCGGGAGCGGCCGCGGCCCACTGCCCTGCCCGCCCTGCGGCACGTCGTCTTCGGCGGTGAGGCCCTGGACGCGCCCCGGCTGGAGGGCTGGTACGAGCGCCACGGCCACACTGCGTCGCTGTCCAACATGTACGGGATCACCGAGACCACCGTGCACGTCACCCACACCGCCCTCGACGGACCGGACGGCGCCCCCGGCTCCGTGGGCGCACCCCTCGCCGACCTCCGCGTCCACGTGCTGGACGGAGCGCTACGCCCCGCGCCGCCCGGCGTCACCGGCGAGCTGTACGTCGCGGGCCCCGGCCTCGCCCGCGGCTACCTCGGACTCCCCGCCCTCACCGCCGAGCGGTTCGTCGCCGACCCCTTCGCGCCCGCCGGCGACACCGGCGCACGCATGTACCGCACCGGCGACCTGGTCCGCCGCCGCGCCGACGGCACCCTGGAGTACGTCGGCCGCGCCGACCACCAGGTGAAGATCCGCGGGTTCCGCATCGAACTCGGCGAGATCGAGGCGGCGCTCGCCGCACTGCCGTCGGTGGCCCACGCCGCGGTGACCGCCCGCGAGGACACCCCGGGCGACCGGCGGCTCGCGGCGTACGCCGTCCCGGCCGACGGCGTCCCGGCCGACCCGGCCGCCTGGCGCCGCGAGCTCGCCGCCGTACTGCCCGCCCACCAGCTGCCGGCCTCGTTCACCCCGCTCGACGCGATCCCGCTCACCGTCAACGGCAAGCTCGACCGTGCCGCCCTGCCCGCCCCCGGCCCCGCCGAGGCCGCGTCGTGGGCCACGCAGGCAGCCGCCGCCGGGCCGCTGGAAGAACTGCTGTGCCGCCTGTTCGCACGCATCCTGGGCGTGCACGAAGTCGGACCGCGGAGCGACTTCTTCGCACTCGGCGGGCACTCGGTGATCGCCAACCGGCTGCTGTCCGCAGCCCGCAGCGAGCTCGGCGTCGAGCTGACCATCGAAGACCTCTTCGCCCGGCCCACCCCCGCCGGCCTCGCCCGGCTCGCCCGGGGCGCCGACACCGCCCGCCCGCGACTGCGGCCCGCCGGCGACCCGGACGGACCGGCCGTCCTCTCGCCCGCCCAGCAGCGCATGTGGGTGATACGCGAGGTCGAGGGCCGCGCCCCGACGTACAACATGCCGCTTGCGTTGCGGCTCACCGGCGCACTGGACCGCGGCGCGATGCAAGCCGCCCTCGGCGACCTGATCGGCCGCCACGACACCCTGCGCACCATCTGCCCGGCCGGACCGGACGGCCCGCTGCCCCGGGTGCTGCCGCTCGACGACGTCCCGCCGTGGCTGACCGAGACCGAGGTGGCCGAATCGGATCTGGCGCAGGCCCTCACCTCGGCCGCGCGCGAACCGTTCGACCTCGACACGCAGATCCCGCTGCGCGCCCACCTGTTCACCCTGGCCCCCGGCGAGCACGTCCTGCTGCTGGTTCTGCACCACATCGCCGGGGACGGCTGGTCGCTGCGCCCGCTCTTCGGCGACCTCGCCGCCGCCTACGACGCCCGCTCCAAGGGCACGGCACCCCGCCCGGAGCCGCTGCCCGTCACCTACCGGGACTTCGCGCTCTGGCAGCGCGAACTGCTCGGCGACGAGAGCGAGCCGGCCTCCCTGGGCGCCCGCCAGCTCGACCACTGGCACCACGCGCTGGCCGGCCTGCCCGACCAGCTCCAGCTCCCCTACGACCGCCCCCGCCCGCCGGTCGCCCGGCACCGCGGCGGCTCGGTGCCGCTGACCATCGGCCCCGCGCTGCACGCGCAGCTCGACGGGCTCGCCCGCACCGGCGGCGCCACCGTCCACATGGTCCTCCAAGCCGCCCTGGCCGCACTGCTCACCAGGCTCGGCGCCGGCACCGACGTCCCCATCGGCTGCCCCACCGCCGGCCGGGACGAGGAGGCCCTCGACGGGCTCGTCGGCTTCTTCGTCAACCCCGTCGTGGTCCGCGCCGACACCTCCGGCGACCCGGCCTTCGCCGAACTCCTCACTCGCGTACGCACCACCGCGCTGGCCGCCTACACCCACCAGGACGTGCCCTTCGACCGCGTGGTGGAGCGCCTTCAGCCGGCCCGCTCCGCCGCCCGGCACCCGCTTTTCCAGGTGGTGCTCTCGTACCAGGAGTCCGAGGCCCGGCCGCGGCTGGCCGGACTCGTCGTGCGTCGCGAACCGGTCGACTTCGGCGTCGCCAAGTTCGACCTCACCTTCAACCTGGTCGAGCACCGCGACGACGCGGGTGCCCCCGACGGCATCCACGGCGACCTCGAGTTCGACCTCGACCTGTTCGACCCCGCGACCGCGCAGGCCGTCGCCCGCCGGCTGCTGGCCCTGCTGGAGGCCGTCGCCGCCGGCCCCGAACTGCCGATCAGCCGGTTCGACCTGGTCGATGACGCCGAGCGGGCCATGCTGCGCCGGTGGAACGACACCGCCGCCCCGGTCCCGGACACCGGTCTCGCCGAGCTGTTCACCGCCCAGGCGCGCCGCACCCCCGACGCGACGGCCCTGGTGGCCGGCGACACCGAGCTGACCTACGCCCAGCTCGACGCCCGGGCCGGCGCCCTCGCCGCCCGGCTCACCGCCCTGGGCATCGGCCCGGAGTGCCCCGTCGCCGTGCTCCAGGAACGTTCCGCGGACCTGGTGGTGTCCCTCTTGGCCGTACTGCGGGCAGGCGGCTTCTACGTCCCGCTCAACCACCGGAACCCGGCCTCCCGGATGAGTCAGATCATGACCATGGCCGGGGCCCGGGTCCTGCTGACCGACCGGGCCGCACACGAAAGGCACCGCTGCCACGCATGGGCCGGGCAGGCCGAGGTGGTCGTCGTGGACGATCCCGCGCCCGCGTCGGCGCCCGCCCCCGCCGCGGTCGTCCCGGGCCACCCCGACCGGCTGGCGTACGTGATGTACACCTCCGGCTCCACCGGCACGCCCAAGGGCGTCGCCATCACCCACCGGGACGTCGCCGTGCTCGCCGCCGACCGCTGCTGGCGCACCGGCAACCAGCAGCGGGTACTGCTGCACTCCCCGTACTCGTTCGACACCTCCCAGTACGAGCTGTGGGTGCCGCTGCTGTCCGGCGGGACCGTCGTGGTCGCCCCGCCCGGGGACCTCGACACCGCCGCTCTCCGCGAGGCCCTCACGCGCGGACGGGTCACCGGCATGTGGCTCACCTCCGGGCTGTTCAACCTGCTCGCCGAGGAGAGCCCCGAATGCTTCCGCGGCGTGCGCGAGGTGTGGACCGGAGGTGACGTGGTCTCGCCCGCTGCCGTCACCCGGGTCCTGGCCGCCTCCCCGGACACGCTGGTCGTCGACGGCTACGGCCCGACCGAGACCACGACCTTCTCCACCCACCACTTCATGCGCGCCCCGTGGACCGAGGAGACCACCGTCCCGATCGGCAGCCCCCTCGACAACACCACCTGCCACGTCCTCGACCAGCGGCTTCGCCCCGTGCCGCCGGGAGTCACCGGCGAGCTCTACATCGGCGGCGCCCGTCTCGCCCGCGGCTACCTCGGCCGCCCCGACGCCACCGCCGAACGGTTCGTGGCCGACCCGTCCGGTACGCCCGGCGCACGCATGTACCGCACCGGCGACCTGGTGCGCCGCCGCGCCGACGGCATCCTGGAGTTCCTCGGCCGCGCCGACCACCAGGTCAAGGTCCGCGGCTTCCGCATCGAACTCGGCGAGATCGAGTCCGTCATCGGCCGCCACCCCACCGTCGCGCAGAGCGCCGTACTCGTACGCGAGGACCGCCCCGGCGACAAGCGGGTCACCGCCTACGTGGTGCCCGCCGCGGCAGCCGCGGCCGACGCCGGCGAACTGCGCCGGCACGTCGCCGCGTCCCTGCCCGACTACATGGTCCCGGCCGCCGTCGTGCTGCTGGACCGGCTGCCCCTGACCCCCAACGGCAAGCTCGACCGCCGGCAGCTGCCCGTCCCCGAGTTCGCCCCCGCAGGCGACCACCGGGCCCCTGCCGGCCCCCGCGAGGAACTGCTCGCCGGCCTGTTCGCCGGCGTCCTCGGCCTGGAGCAGGTCGGTACCCACGACAGCTTCTTCGACCTGGGCGGCGACAGCATCATGGCGATCCAGCTGGTCGGCCGCGCCCGCCGGTCCGGCCTGCTGCTCTCGCCCGCCCAGGTCTTCGAGCACAAGACCGTCGCCGCCCTGGCCGGCGTCGCCACCGCCGCGGCCGACAGCGGACCGGCCCCCGGCACCGCACCGGCGGACGACCGGGCCTGGGGCGAGGTACCGCTCACCCCGGTCATGCACTGGCTGCGCGAACGCGGCGGCCCCGTCGAGGCGTTCAGCCAGTCCCTGCTCGTCCGGGTGCCGGCCGGGCTCGGCGAGCAGCGCCTGGCCACCGCCCTGCGCGCCCTCGCCGACCAGCACGACATGCTGCGCGCGGTCCTGTCCTCCGACCCGGACAGCGGTTGGCGGCTGCGCATCGAACCGCCCGGCGGCGGCAGCGCCGAAGCCTGGGCCCGCAGGGTCGACACCGCCGGCCACACCGACGACGCACTGCGCACCCTGATCACCACCGAGGCGGCCGCCGCACGCAGCCGGCTCGACCCCTGGTCGGGCGTGATGGGACAGGCCGTCTGGTTCGACGCCGGCCAGAACCGGTCCGGACGCCTGCTGCTCACCCTCCACCACCTGGTGGTCGACGGCGTGTCCTGGCGCATCCTGCTGCCCGACCTGGAGGCCGCCTGGCAGGCAGCGACCGGGGACACCGCCCCGCGCCCGGCGCCCGCCGGCACCTCCTTCCGCAGCTGGGCCCGGCACCTGGCCGCCGAGGCCGCCCGTCCCGCCCGCCGCGCCGAACTCGACCTGTGGACCGGCCGCCTGGCCGCGCCCGCCCTACCCGTCACCGACCGGCCGCTCGACCCCGCCCGGGACACCTCCGCCACCGCACGCAGCCTCACCCTGACCCTCCCGGCGGCCGCCACCGAACCCCTGCTCACCACCGTGCCCGCCACGTTCCACGCCAAGGTCGACGACGTCCTGCTCACCGCCTTCGCGCTGGCCGTCGCCGATTGGCGGGCCCGCCGCGGTCTCGGCGACGCGTCAGCCGTCCTGCTCGACCTGGAGGGCCACGGCCGCGAACCGGGCGACAGCGGCGCCGATCTGTCCCGTACCGTCGGCTGGTTCACCAGCCTCTACCCCGTACGCCTCGACGTCGGCCCGCTCGATCGCCGCGACGCCCTGTCCGGCGGCCCCGCGGCCGGACAGGCTGTCAAACGGGTCAAGGAACAGCTGCGGGAACTTCCCGACGGCGGCCTCGGCCATGGCCTCCTGCGCCACCTGAACGCCGAGACCGCGCCGCTCCTGGCCGCACTGCCGACGCCCGACATCGGCTTCAACTACCTGGGCCGCTTCCAGGAGCCGGAAGGGCCGGACGCCGAATGGACCGTCACCCCCGACGCCGAATCCCTCGGTGAGGGCACCGACCCCCGACTGCCGATGGCCCACGGCGTCGAGCTGAACGCCCTCACTCTGGACGGCCCGGGCGGCCCCCGCCTGACCGCCACCTGGAGTTGGCCGCAGCACCTGCTCGACGAGGGCTCCGTACGCGACCTCGGACAGGGCTGGTTCCGCGCCCTCGAAGCCCTCACCGCCCACGCCGAGCGCCCCGACGCCGGCGGGCACACCCCGTCCGACTTCTCCCTGGTCTCCCTGAACCAGGCCCAGATCGACCGACTCGAAGCCATGTGGAAGGTTGCCCGATGATCCAGAACGGCCTCGCCGACTTCCTGCCGTTGTCGCCGCTTCAGGAGGGGCTCCTGTTCCAGGTCCAGTACGACCCGGACGGAGTGGACGTCTACAACGTCCAGATGGTCCTCGAACTGCGCGGCCCGCTCGACACGGACGGCCTGCGGGCCGCCGTCCAGGGCTTGCTGCGCCGCCACCCCAACCTGCGGGCCGGCTTCTGGCAGCAGGACATGGACCAGCCCGTCCAGTTCGTGCCGCACCACGTCGACCCCGAATGGCAGGAGCTCGACCTCACCGCCCTCGACCCGGCCGCCCGCGAGGAGGCGCTCGCCCGGTTCGTCGCCGAGGACCGCGCCCGTCGCTTCGACCCCGCCCGGCCGCCGCTGCTGCGCCTGGGCCTGGCCGCGCTCGGCCCCAACCACCACACCCTCGTGCTGACCACCCACCACCTCCTGATGGACGGCTGGTCGATGCCGCTGATGGTGCGCGAGCTGTTCCAGCTGTACGAACGCGGCGGCGACGACCGCGGCATGCCCGCCGCACCCCCGTACCGCACCTACCTGGCCTGGCTGGCCGGACGTGACCAGGACGCCGCCCGCGAGGCGTGGCGCGGCTACCTGGCGGGCCTGGAAGCCCCGACCCTGGTCGGCCGGTCCGGCCGGACCGGCAGGGACACCACCGCCCCCTCGGAGCTGCCCGGCCAGCTCTGGTACGAGCTGGACGCCCCCGCGTCGGCCGCGCTGGCCGCCGCCGCCCGCTCCCGCGGCCTGACCCTGAACACGGTCGTGCAGGGCGCCTGGGCGGTTCTGGTCGGCCACCTGCTGGGCCGCGACGACGTGGTCCTCGGCGCGACCATGGCCAACCGCCCGCCGGAGATCCCCGGCATCGATTCCACCATCGGCATGTTCATCAACACCCTGCCGGTCCGCGTGGCACTGCGCCCCGCCGAGCCGTTCGCCGACCTGCTCGCCCGGGTCCAGCGCGAACAGGCCTCGCTCATCGACCACCGGCACATGTCGCTCGCCGAGATCCAGCGGACCGCCGGCCACGGCGAACTCTTCGACTCCGCAGTCGTGTTCGAGAACTATCCGCTGGACCCGACCGTCCTGCGCGCCGAGAGCCGCGGCCTGCGGCTGGCCGACTTCCAGGTCGGCGACGCCACCCACTTCGCCCTGACCCTGCTCGCCATCCCGGGCGAGCGGATCCGCTTCCGCCTCGACCACCGCGCCGACGCGCTGGACGCCGCCGGCGCCCGCACCCTGCTGGAGCGGCTGGAGCGGCTCCTCACCGGCTTCGCCGCCGACCCCGACCGCCCGGTGGGCAGGCTCGGACTGCTCTCCGACGCCGAACACCACCAGGTCGTCGAAGGCTGGAACGCGACCGGCCGCGCCGTGTCCGACCGCACCCTGCCCGAGCTGTTCGAGGAGCAGGCCGCCCGGACCCCGCGGGCCACTGCCCTCACCTTCGAGGGCCGCACCGTCGACTACGCCGACCTGAACGCCCGCGCCAACCGGCTCGCCCGCCGGCTGGCCGCCCGCGGCGCCGGACCGGAGCGGACCGTCGCGCTGCGCCTGCCCCGCTCCGTCGACCTGTACGTCGCCGTGCTGGCCGTGCTCAAGACCGGTGCCGCCTACCTGCCCATCGACCCCGAGTACCCGTCCGACCGGATCGCCGCCATGCTGGAGGACGCCCGTCCGGCCCTGGTCCTCACCGAGGACGACGTCGACGAAGACCTCTCCGGCATCCCCGACGGGAACCTGACCGACGCCGAGCGCACGGCGCCGCTGACCCCGGCCCACCCGGCGTACGTCATCTACACCTCCGGCTCCACCGGCCGCCCCAAGGCCGTCGTCATGCCCGGCGCCGCAGTCGTCAACCTGCTCGCCTGGCACCGCCGGGAGATCCCCGCAGGCGCCGGCACCACCGTCGCGCAGTTCGCCTCGCTCAGCTTCGACGTGGCCGCCCAGGAGATCCTCTCCACCCTGCTGTACGGCGCCACCCTCGCCGTCCCCACCGACGCGGTGCGCCGGGACGCCGACGCGTTCGCCGCGTGGCTGGAGGAGTACCGGGTCAACGAGCTGTACGCGCCCAACCTGGTCG
The DNA here is from genome assembly GCF_041432505.1 of Streptomyces virginiae. GTDB lineage: Bacteria > Actinomycetota > Actinomycetes > Streptomycetales > Streptomycetaceae > Streptomyces > Streptomyces virginiae_A. The sequence continues at coordinate 66,514 of NZ_CP107872.1, read as the reverse complement.
TCGAGGCGCTCGCCGAGGCCGCCGCCGAACAGGGCCGTACCCTGCCCGACCTGCGGCACATCGCCCAGGCCGGCGAGGCGCTCACCGCCGGCCCGCGCGTCCGCGACTTCTGCGCGGCCCTGCCCGGCCGGCGCCTGCACAACCACTACGGCCCCGCCGAGACCCACGTGATGACCGGCATCGAACTCCCGGTCGATCCGGGTGGGTGGCCGGAGCGGGTGCCGATCGGTGGTCCGGTGGACAATGCGCGGCTGTACGTGTTGGACGGGTTCTTGCGTCCGGTGCCGCCGGGTGTGGTGGGTGAGTTGTATCTCGCGGGTGCGGGTGTGGCTCGTGGTTATCTGAATCGTCCGGGGCTGACGGCGGAGCGTTTCGTCGCCGATCCGTTCGGTGGGCCGGGGACGCGTATGTACCGCACGGGTGATCTGGCGCGGTGGGCCGGGTCGGGTGTGCTGGAGTTCGCGGGCCGTGCGGATCATCAGGTGAAGGTCCGGGGTTTCCGGATCGAGCCGGGTGAGGTGGAGAGTGTGCTGGCGGCGCAGCCGGGGGTGGCCCGGGCTGTGGTGTTGGCGCGGGAGGACCGGCCGGGGGAGCGGCGGCTGGTGGCCTATCTGGTTGCGGTGCCGGGTTCGGTGCCGGATCCGGGTGTGTTGCGTGAGGCTCTGGGTCGGGTGTTGCCGGCTTTCATGGTGCCGTCGTCGTTCGTGGTGTTGGATGCGTTGCCGTTGACGCCGAACGGGAAGCTGGACCGGGCGGCGCTGCCGGCGCCGGGCCGGTCGGTGGAGGGCCGCGGTGTGCCGCGCACGCCGCAGCAGGAGATTCTGGCGTCGTTGTTCGCGGAGGTGCTGGGGCTGTCGAAGGTCGGCATCCACGAGGACTTCTTCGACCTGGGTGGGCACTCGTTGCTCGCGACCCGGCTGACCAGCCGGATCCGTACCGTCCTGGGTGCCGAGATCGCGGTCCGTGACCTGTTCGAGGCACCCACCGTCGAGGCCCTCGCCGAAACCCTGGAAGAGGCCCGCGAGGTCCGCCCCGCCCTGCGCGCCGCCGACCGCCCCGAACACGTCCCGCTGTCCTTCGCCCAGCGGCGCCTGTGGTTCCTCGACCGCCTGGAAGGACCCAACTCCACCTACAACATCCCGCTCGCCCTGCGCCTGCGCGGCGAGCTGGACCGACCGGCGCTGCAACAGGCCCTCACCGACCTGACGCACCGCCACGAAAGCCTGCGCACCGTCTACCCGAGCGCCGACGGCCGGCCCTACCAGCACGTCCTCGCACCGCACGAGGCCGAGCCCGGCCTCGTCGTCGTCCCCGCCGACGAGGCCGGACTCGCCGAGATGCTGGCCGAGGCCGCCCGCCACGAGTTCGACGTCACCTCCGAACCGCCGCTGCGGGTCTCCCTGTTCACCCTCGCACCGGACGAGCACGTCCTGCTCCTGCTGCTGCACCACATCGCCGGCGACGGCTGGTCGCTCGCACCACTCACCCGCGACCTCACCCGCGCCTACACCGCCCGCCGGGACGGCGCCGCCCCCGACTGGGAGCCCCTCCCGGTCCAGTACGCCGACTACACCCTCTGGCAGCAGGAGATGCTCGGCTCGCCGGACGACCCCGACAGCCTCGGCGCCCGCCAGCTCGACCACTGGGCCCGGTCCCTGGCCGGCGCCCCCGAGCAACTGGAACTGCCCACCGACCACAACCGGCCGGCCGCCGCCGGCCACCACGGCCGCACCGTCCCCTTCCACCTGGAGCCCGAGCTGCACGAGCGGCTCAGCGCCCTGGCCAGGTCCTGCGACGCCAGCCTGTTCATGGTCCTGCACGCCGCGTTCGCCGCGCTGCTCACCAAGCACGGTGCCGGCACCGACATCCCGATCGGCAGCCCCATCGCCGGCCGCACCGACGAGGCCCTCGACGATCTGGTCGGGTTCTTCGTCAACACCCTGGTCCTGCGCACCGACACCTCCGGCGATCCGACCTTCCGCGAACTCGTGGCACGCACCCGCGCCACCGACCTGGCCGCATACGCACACCAGGACCTGCCCTTCGAGAAGCTCGTCGAGACTCTCAACCCGCAGCGCTCGCTCGCCCGCAACCCGCTGTTCCAGGTACTGCTGGCCTTCCAGAGCATGCCCACGGCACAGCCCGTGCTGCCCGGCCTCGACGTCGTCCACGAGCCGGTCCGCGTCGGATTCGCCAAGTTCGACCTGGCCCTGGCCGTGGCCGAGGAACGGCACGCCGACGGCCGCCGGTCGCTGCGCGGCGACTGGGAGTTCAGCACCGACCTGTTCGAGCAGGCCACCGTGGAGGCCCTCGGGGCCAGGCTCACCGCCCTGCTGGCGTCGGTCGCCGCCGACCCCGACCAGCCGATCGGACGGGTGGGCATCCTCGACCCGGCCGAACGCCACCGCATCCTCCACACCTGGAACGACACCTCCCGCCCCGGCGCGGACGCCACCTGGCCGGAGCTGTTCCAGGCCCGCGCCGCCGAGCACCCCGACGCCGTCGCCCTGGTCCAGGAGGGCACCGAGACCGGCTACGCCGACCTGAACACCCGGGCCAACCGGCTCGCCCGGCTGCTCCGCGCACAGGGCATCGGCCCGGAGCAGGTGGTGGCCCTGTCGCTGCCCCGCTCCGCAGACCTGATCGTCTCCGTCCTCGCCGTGCTGAAGACCGGCGCCGCCTACCTGCCGGTCGATCCCGCCTACCCGGCCGAGCGGATCGCGTACCTGCTCCAGGACGGCGCCCCCGCGCTCGTCCTCACCCACACCTCCGTCGCGGCCGGCCTGCCCGGCGGCGTACCGCAGCTGCTGGTCGACCAGGTCGGCCTCGACGATGTCCCCGGCCACGACCTCACCGACGCCGAGCGCACCACGCCCCTGCACCCGCTGCACCCCGCCTACGTCATCTACACCTCCGGCTCCACCGGCCTGCCCAAGGGCGTGCCCGTCCCGCACCGCAGCGTGGCGTCCGTTCTCGTCCCCCTGATCGAGGAGTTCGGCCTCGGCCCCGGCAGCAGGGTCCTGCAGTTCGCCTCGATCAGCTTCGACGCCGCCCTGTGGGAGATCACCCTCGCCCTGCTGTCCGGCGCCACCCTCGTGGTCGCACCCGCCGAGCAGCTTCAGCCCGGCCCCGCGCTGGCCGAGCTCGTCGCCCGGACCGGCACCACCTTCCTCACCCTCCCGCCCACCGCCCTCGCGGTCCTCGCCGACGATGCCCTGCCGGCCGGCGTGGACCTCGTCGTCGCCGGCGAGGCGACCTCCCCCGACCAGGTCGGACGCTGGTCCACCGGCCGCCGGATGACGAACGCCTACGGGCCCACCGAGGCCGCGGTCTGCACCACCATCAGCGCCCCCCTCACCGGCGCCGTCGTACCGCCGATCGGCCGGCCCGTCCCCAACGCCCGCGCGTACGTTCTCGACGCGCTGCTCCAGCCGGTACCGCCCGGAGTGGTCGGTGAGCTGTACCTGGCCGGCGGCGGCCTGGCCCGCGGCTACCGCAACCGGCCCGGCCTGACAGCGGAGCGGTTCGTCGCCGACCCGTTCGGTACGCCCGGCGCGCGCATGTACCGCACCGGCGACCTGGCGCGGTGGCGCCCCGACGGCGAGCTGGAGTTCGCCGGCCGCACCGACCACCAGGTGAAGATCCGCGGCTTCCGGATCGAGCCCGGCGAAGTCGAGGCCGCGCTCGCCACCCACCCGGCGGTCGAACGCGCCGCCGTCATCGCCGCCCGGCACGAGGACGACCGTCGCCTGGTCGCCTACCTGGTACCCGCCGGGGCCGGCACGCCGGCCGACGGCCGCGACCGGGGCCGCGAGCAGAGCCAGCTCGACAGCTGGCAGGAGACCTACGACGAGCACTACGGTGAGCTGACGGGCACCTTCGGCGACGACTTCGACGGCTGGAACAGCAGTTACACCAACACGGCCATCCCCGCCGCGGAGATGGCCGACTGGCGCAACGCCAGCGTGGACCGCATCCGCGCCCTGCGCCCGAGCCGGATCCTGGAGATCGGCTGCGGCTCGGGCCTGATCCTCGCGCCACTGGCCGGCGAGTGCGAGGCGTACTGGGGCACCGACATCTCCCCGGCCGTGGTGGCCCGCCTGCGCGGGCAGGTCGACCGCTTGCCCGGGCTCGCCGGGAAGGTCGAACTGCGAGCCCGGCCCGCACACGTACTCGACGGCCTGCCCCGCGGGTTCTTCGACACCATCGTGCTCAACTCCGTCGTGCAGTACTTCCCCAACGCCGACTACTTGGCGGACGTTCTCACCGGCGTCCTGGACCTCCTCGCCCCCGGCGGCTCGGTCTACATCGGCGACGTCCGCAACCACCGGCTGCTGGAGACCTTCCGCACCGCCGTCGAACTGCGCAGGGCCGGCGCCTTCGCCGACGACGGCGCCGTCCGCCGGGCCGTCGCCCAGAGCACCGCCGACGAGCCGGAGCTGCTGCTCGACCCCGACTTCTTCACGGTGTTCGCCGCGGCCGCGCCCGCGGTCACGGGCGTCGGCCTGGAGGTCCGCCGCGGCCGCCACCACAATGAGATGAGCCGCCACCGCTACGACGTGGTGCTCCGCACCGCCGTCCCCGCCGCCGTCCCCGCCGCCGTCCCCGCCGGCGTGGAGGAGACGCTCGACTGGGACGCCGACCTCACCGGCCCGGACGCCCTCGCCACGCTCCTGGAGCAGCGCCGGCCCGCGCGCCTGCGCGTCACCGCCGTCCCCAACCTTCGCCTCGCCCAGGAGAACCGGGCCCGCCTGGCACTCCAGGACGATGGCGCAGCCCTCGCCCTCGCCCGGCTGGACGAGCCGGCTCCCGCCGGCCTCCCGGACTGCGAGGACTTCCACGCCCTCGGCGAACGGCTCGGCTACCGCACCGCCGTCACCTGGTCCGACGGCCGCGACGGAGCCCTCGACGTGGTGTTCACACTGCCGGAACTGCCGGAACTGCCGGAACTGCCGGAGACGGGAGGGGACGTCGCACCCTACCGCTCGACCGCCCCGGCCGGCACCCCGCTCGCCACCCTGGCGAACGACCCCGGCCGCGCCCACAGCGGCGGCGAACTGGCCGCCGAGGTACGGGCCCACGCCGAGCGGATCCTCCCCGCCCACATGGTCCCCGCCGCATTCGTCGTCCTCGACGACCTGCCGCTCACCCCCAACGGCAAGCTCGACCGCGCCGCGCTGCCCGCCCCCGACTGGGACGCCGACGCCGCCGGCCAGGCCCCGCGCAACCAGCGCGAGGAGATCCTCAGCACCCTGTTCGCCGAGGTCCTCGGCCTGCCCAAGGTCGGCATCGACCGGGACTTCTTCGCACTCGGCGGCCACTCGCTCCTCGCCACCCGGCTGCTCAGCCGGATCCGCGCCGTCCTCGGCACCGAACTGGCCGTACGCGACCTCTTCGAGGCGCCGACCGTCGCCGCCCTCGCCACCCTGCTCGGCAACGCCCAGGGCGTCCGCCCGCCGCTGCGCCCCATGGAACGGACCGGCCCGCTGCCGCTGTCCTTCGCCCAGTACCGGCTGTGGTTCCTGCACCGCCTGGAAGGCCCGGGAGCGACCTACAACATACCGATGAGCCTGCGGCTGACCGGCGAACTCGACGCCGCCGCGCTGGCCGAGGCGCTCGCCGACGTGACCGCCCGCCACGAGACCCTGCGCACCCTCTACCCGGAGACCGACGGAGTACCGCACCAGATGGTCCTCCCGCCCGGCGGGGCCCGCCCCGCCCTGCGCACGGTGGACACCACCGCGGCCGACGCGGACGCGCTGATGGCTGCCGAGGCCGGCATCGGCTTCGACCTCGCCACCGAACTCCCGCTGCGTGCCACGCTGTACCGGCTGGCACCGGACGAGCACGTCCTGCTGCTGGTGCTGCACCACATCGCCGGCGACGGCTGGTCGTGGCGGCCCCTCGCCCGCGACCTGTCCACGGCCTACGCGGCCCGCGTCGAGGGTCGCGCCCCGGACCAGGCGCCGCTGCCCGTCCACTACGCGGACTACACCCTGTGGCAGCGCGACCTGCTCGGCGACGAACACGACCCCGACAGCCGGTACGCCCGCCAGCTCGAACACTGGACCGGCGCACTGGCCCAGCTGCCGGAGATGCTGGAACTCCCGCTGGACCACCCCCGCCCGGCCGTCATCAGCTACCGCGGCGACCACGTCCCGTTCACCGTGCCCACCGCACTGCACCGGCGGCTGCTCGCCCTCGCCGCCGACACTCGCGCCAGCCTCTTCATGGTGCTCCAGGCCGCCTTCGCCGAGCTGCTCACCAAGCACGGTGCCGGCACCGACATCCCGATCGGCAGCCCCATCGCCGGCCGCACCGACGAGGCCCTCGACGATCTGGTCGGGTTCTTCGTCAACACCCTGGTCCTGCGCACCGACACCTCCGGCGACCCGACCTTCCGCGAACTCGTCGAACGGGTCCGGGAGGGCGACCTGGCCGCCTACGCACACCAGGACCTGCCCTTCGAGAAGCTCGTCGAACGGCTCCGCCCGGAGCGCTCCCTCGCCCGCCACCCGCTGTTCCAGGTCATGCTGGCCTTCCTCAGCGACGGCGAGGCACAGCTCGACCTGCCCGGACTGCGTGCGACGCCGGCACCGGTCGGCGTCGGCATCGCCAAGTTCGACCTGCACCTGAGCATGGTCGAGCACCGCAGCGCCGACGGCGGCCCCGCCGAGATCCAGGCAGCCCTCGAATTCAGCACCGACCTCTTCGAGCGGTCCACCGCCGAGGCCGTCACCCGGCGCCTGCTGCACCTGCTGGAGCAGGTCACCGCCGACCCGGACCGCCCGCTGAGCGGCATCGACATCCTCGACCCGGCCGAGCGGCAACGCCTGCTGACGGACTGGAACACGACGAACGGAGCGCAGAACGATGAGTGCATACCGGCGATGCTTGAGCGCCAGGTGGCGCATACGCCGGATGGTGTGGCACTGGTGCACGAGGGCGATCGGCTGACCTACGCCGAGCTGAACGCCCGCGCCAACCGCCTGGCCCGCCGCCTGGTCGCCCGCGGCGCCGGACCGGAGCAGATCGTCGCCCTGGCCCTGCCCCGCTCCGTCGACCTCGTCGTCGCGCTGCTCGCCGTTCTCAAGACCGGCGCCGCCTACCTGCCCGTGGACACCGAATACCCTGCCGCGCGGATCACCCAGATGCTGGGCGACGCGGCACCGGTGTGCATCGTCACCGTGCCCGGAGCCTGCGACGGACTGCCTGAGGGGCTCGACCGCCTCGACCCGTCCGACAGCACCGGACCGTCCGACGGCCACACCTTCGGCGGTGAACCCGCCGAGAGCGACCTGACCGACGCCGAGCGGACGGCGCCGCTGACCCCGGCCCACCCGGCGTACGTCATCTACACCTCCGGCTCCACCGGCCGCCCCAAGGCCGTCGTCATGCCCCACGCGGGCCTGGCCAACCTGCTGACCTGGCACTCCGCACGCTTCCCGGGCGGCCCGGGCGTGCGCACCGCCCAGTACACCGCCATCGGCTTCGACTTCTCCGTCCAGGAGATCCTCTCGCCGCTGGTCATGGGCAAGACCCTGGTCGTCCCGACGGACGCCGTGCGGCGCGACGCCGACGCGCTCGCCGCGTGGCTGGAGGAGTACCGGGTCAACGAGCTGTTCGCACCCAACCTGGTCGTCGAGGCGCTCGCCGAGGCCGCCGCCGAACAGGGCCGTACCCTGCCCGACCTCACCGACATCTTCCAAGGCGGCGAGGCCCTCACCGCCGGCGAACAGGTTCGAGAGCTGTACCGGACGCTCCCCGGCCGACGCCTGCACAACGTCTACGGCCCGGCCGAGACCCACGCTGTCACCACCCACACCCTCCCGGTCGATCCGGGTGGGTGGCCGGAGCGGGTGCCGATCGGTGGTCCGGTGGACAATGCGCGGCTGTACGTGTTGGACGGGTTCTTGCGTCCGGTGCCGCCGGGTGTGGTGGGTGAGTTGTATCTCGCGGGTGCGGGTGTGGCTCGTGGTTATCTGAATCGTCCGGGGCTGACGGCGGAGCGTTTCGTCGCCGATCCGTTCGGTGGGCCGGGGACGCGTATGTACCGCACGGGTGATCTGGCGCGGTGGGCCGGGTCGGGTGTGCTGGAGTTCGCGGGCCGTGCGGATCATCAGGTGAAGGTCCGGGGTTTCCGGATCGAGCCGGGTGAGGTGGAGAGTGTGCTGGCGGCGCAGCCGGGGGTGGCCCGGGCTGTGGTGTTGGCGCGGGAGGACCGGCCGGGGGAGCGGCGGCTGGTGGCCTATCTGGTTGCGGTGCCGGGTTCGGTGCCGGATCCGGGTGTGTTGCGTGAGGCTCTGGGTCGGGTGTTGCCGGCTTTCATGGTGCCGTCGTCGTTCGTGGTGTTGGATGCGTTGCCGTTGACGCCGAACGGGAAGCTGGACCGGGCGGCGCTGCCGGCGCCGGGCCGGTCGGTGGAGGGCCGCGGTGTGCCGCGCACGCCGCAGCAGGAGATTCTGGCGTCGTTGTTCGCGGAGGTGCTGGGGCTGTCGAAGGTCGGCATCCACGAGGACTTCTTCGACCTGGGTGGGCACTCGTTGCTCGCGACCCGGCTGACCAGCCGGATCCGTACCGTCCTGGGTGCCGAGATCGCGGTCCGTGACCTGTTCGAGGCACCCACCGTCGAGGCCCTCGCCGATGTCCTTCAGCGGGGCGACCGTGGCCGGCGGCCCGCTCCCCGCGCCACCGACCGCCCCGAACACGTCCCGCTGTCCTTCGGACAGAACCGGCTGTGGTTCCTCAACCGGCTCGGCGGCCCCGACCCCAGCTACAACCTCCCGGTTGCGGTCCGCCTCACCGGCCCGCTCGACGAGGCCGCCCTCGGCGCCGCCCTCGCCGACGTCACCGCCCGGCACGAGAGCCTGCGTACCGTCTTCCCCGACCACGACGGCACGCCCTGGCAGCGGGTCCTCACCGGGGACGACGCCCGCCCCGCCCTCGCGGTACGGGCCACCACCGAGCAGGACCTCCCCGGCGACCTCGCCGCGGCGGCACGGCACGGCTTCGACCTCACCCGTGAACTGCCGCTGCGCGTGACCCTGTTCACCCTCGCACCGGACGAGCACGTCCTGCTCCTGCTGCTGCACCACATCGCCGGCGACGGCTGGTCGCTCGCACCGCTGGGCCGCGACCTGACCCGCGCCTACCGGGCCCGGCTCGACGGCGGCGCACCCGACTGGGAGGCCCTCCCGGTCCAGTACGCCGACTACACCCTGTGGCAGCGCGAACTGCTCGGCGACGAGGACGCCCCGGACAACCTGCTGCACCGCCAGCGCGACCACTGGAAGCAGACCCTGGCCGGGCTGCCGGAACAGCTCGATCTGCCCGCCGACCGGCCCCGCCCGGCCGTCGCCGGCAACCAGGGCGAAGCCATCCTGCGGACCCTCCCCGCCGATCTCCACCGGGACCTGCTGGCCCTGGCCCGGCAGAACGGCGCGAGCCTCTTCATGGTGCTCCAAGCCGGCCTCGCCGCCCTGCTCACCCGGGTCGGCGCCGGCACCGACATCCCGATCGGCACCCCGGTCGCGGGACGCACCGACGACGCGCTCGACGACCTCGTCGGACTGTTCATCAACACCCTGGTCCTGCGCACCGACACCTCCGGCGACCCGACCTTCCGCGATCTGATCGGCCGCGCCCGAAAGACGGCCCTGGCCGCCTACGCCCACCAGGACCTGCCCTTCGAACGGCTCGTGGAGGCCGTCCGCCCGGAGCGGTCGCTCGCCCACCACCCCCTGTTCCAGGTCCTCCTCGCGCTCCAGAACACCCCGGAGGGCGGCCTGTCGCTCCCCGGCGTGAGCGTCCGCGCCGAGATGGTCGACCTCGGCGCCGCCAAGTTCGACCTCACCTTCAACCTGGTCGAACGGCACGCCGAGGACGGCACCCCCGGCGGCATCGACGCCATGCTGGAGTACCGCACCGACCTGTTCGACCCGGCCACCGCCGAGGCGCTCGCCGACCGCCTGGTACGGCTGCTGGCGCACGCCGCCGCCGCACCGGACCGGCCGATCGGCCTCCTGCCGATCCTCGACGACGCCGAGCACGAGCGCGCGGTGACCGGCTGGAACGCCACCGCCCACCGGCCGGCCCGCTCTGCGGCGACCCTGACCGGCCTCTTCGCCGAGCAGGCCGCCCGCACCCCGGACGCCGTCGCTGTGGCAACGGGCTCCGAGCAGCTGACGTACCGCGAACTCGACACCCGGGCCAACCGGCTCGCGCACCGGCTGATCGCCGAGGGCGTCCGCCCGGAAACACCGGTGGCCGTCCTCCAGGAACGCTCCGCCGACCTGGTGGTCTCCACCCTCGCGGTGCTCAAGGCCGGCGGCGTCTACGTCCCCCTGCACACCGGACACCCTGCCGAGCGGATGCGCCAGGTGATCGCCCAGACCTGCGCCCCCCTGCTGCTCACCGACCGCGCCTCGCTGGACCGCCTGCCCGACCCGGGCACCCGCGGCCTGGTCGTCGACGCGCAGACCGCGGACGCCGCCGGCGTCTGGCCCGGCCACGACCCCGGCGTCGCCGCCGCACCCGACCGGCTCGCCTACGTGATGTTCACCTCCGGTTCCACCGGCGTCCCCAAGGGCATCGGCATCACCCACGGCGACGCCGTCGACCTCGCCCTGGACCGCTGCTGGGAGCCCGGCCCCGACGCGCGGGTTCTGATGCACTCCCCGTACGCCTTCGACATCTCCACCTATGAACTGTGGAGCCCGCTGCTGTCCGGCGGCCGGATCGTCGTCGCCCCGCCCGGCAACCTGGACGCGGCCGTGCTGCGCCGGGTCGTGGCCGACGAGGGCGTCACCTCCCTCCTCCTGACGGCCGGCCTCTTCGGGGTCGTCGCCGACGAGGCGCCGGACGCCTTCGCCGGAGTCCCCCAGGTGTGGACCGGCGGCGACGTCGTACCGCCGACCGCCGTGCGACGCGTCCTGCAGCACTGCCCGGGCACCGTGGTCAAGGTGCTCTACGGCCCGACCGAGACCACCCTCGGCTGCACCTGGCACGCGTTCACCGACGCCGGCCGGGTCCCGGACCTCGTGCCGATCGGCCGCCCGCTGGACAACACCCGCGCCTACGTCCTGGATGCCCGGCTCCAGCCCGTCCCCCCCGGAGTCCCCGGCGAGCTGTACATCGCCGGCGCCGGCCTCGCCCGCGGCTACTGGGGAGAGCCCGGACGCACCGCGGAGCGCTTCGTCGCCGACCCGTTCGCCGACCGCTTCGACGACACGGGCTCCCGGATGTACCGCACCGGCGACCTGGCCCGCCACACCGCCGACGGCGTCATCGAGTTCCTCGGCCGCTCCGACGACCAGGTGAAGATCCGCGGCTTCCGGATCGAACCCGGCGAGGTGGAGAGCGCCCTCGCGCTGGACCCGGAAGTCGCCCGGGCCGCCGTTGTCGCCCGCGCCGACCGCTCCGGCAGCACCGCCCTGGTGGCGTACGTCCTGCCGGCCGACCCCGCCGCCGCACCCGACCCGGTCCGGCTCCGCGCCGACCTGGAGGCCAGGCTGCCCGACTACATGGTCCCCTCCGCGTTCGTGGTGCTGGACACCCTCCCGCTGACCCCCAACGGGAAGCTCGACCGGGACGCCCTGCCCGCACCGCAGTGGGCCGGCCCCGGCACCGGGCGGCTGCCCCGCGACCCCCGCGAGGAACTGCTCTGCGGCCTCTTCGCGGAGGTGCTCGGCCTCGAACGGGTCGGCATCGACGACGGCTTCTTCGAACTGGGCGGCCACTCCATGCTGGCGACCAGGCTGATGGGCCGTATCAACACCGTCCTCGGCACCGAGCTGACCGTACGCACCCTCTTCGAGGCCCCGACCGTGGCGGCGCTCGCCGCCCGCACCGACGGCCCGCAGACCACGGCCGACCCGCTGGGCGTCATCCTCCCCCTGCGGGCCGAGGGCACCCGGCCGCCGCTGTTCTGCCTGCACCCCGCCGGCGGATTCGGCTGGATCTACTCCGGCCTGCTGCGCCACCTCGACCGCGACCAGCCCGTGTACGCCGTCCAGGCCAGGGGACTCGCCCAGGACGAACCGCTTCCGCCGACCCTGGACGAGATGGCGCAGGACTACGCGGAACAGATCCGCAAGACCGCCCCGAACGGCCCCTACCAGCTGCTCGGTTGGTCCTTCGGCGGACTCCTCGCCCACGCCGTCGCGTCGCGGCTGGAAGCCGGGGGCGCCGAGGTGACCCTGCTCGCCGTCCTCGACGGCTACCCCGGCTCCTACGGCTCCGGCGAGCACCAGGTGGGCGAACAGGAGGTCATGGCGATCCTGCTGAACGCCGCCCAGGTCGACCGGACCGTACTCGGCGACGGCTCCCTCAGCCGCCCGGAGGTCATGTCCCTGCTGCGCGAGTCCGGCAGCGCCCTGGCCGGCCTGGACGAGGACACCGTCACCCGCATGGTCGCCGTCTTCCTCAACAACACCCGCCTCCTGGAGGGCTTCGTTCCCGGCCACTTCGGCGGCGACCTGGAGTTCTTCGCGGCCACCCGCGACCGCACCGACCCGACCCTGACGGCCGACCTGTGGCAGCCGCACATCGGCGGCCTCATCGACGAGCACCGCCTGGACACCGACCACGCCGGACTCGCCCGGGCCGACGCCCTCGCCGTGATCGGCCGCACCCTGGCCGCCCGGACGCCCCGGCCGGAGGCCGCGACGCCCCGATGAGTCCCGCCCCATCCACCCGAACGGAGACCCCCTTGCCTTCCACCCTCATCGCCGGCGCGGTGCCCGGCACCACTTCCCGCCCGCACACCCCGGACGTGGCCGACACCACCCTGACCGGCGACTTCGCCACCGACCGCGACACAGCCACCGGCCTGCTGCGCACGCTCACCGCCCGCATCACCGAACTGCCGACCCGGGGCGAGCGGACCGAGCACCAGCAGCGCACCGCCGACACCCTCCACCGGGGCGCCCGCACCCTGCGCCGGGAGTTCCTCGCCCGCCACGCGGAGCAGGTCTACACCGAGCTGACGGACGGCCACACCCGCCACCTCCGCCTGGACCGGCTCGCCGAACTGGCTGCCGACCGCTACCCGGGGCTGGTGCCCGGCCGCGACCTGCTGGCCGCCGACGGCCGGCTCGCCCAGCGCGACAAGGAAGGCTGGGAAATCGACCTCGGCATCTTCTTCCACGCCGTCCTCGACTCCCCCCGGGCCGGCTCCCACCTGCTGTGCACCATGCTGCGGCCCACCCCCGACGCCCTGGCCGCGCTCCCCGAGTACCGCCGCACCGGCCGGGCCGACCTGAAGCTCGCCACCGTCACCCGCCGCGACGGCATCGCCCACCTAGAGCTGTGCAACGACGCCTACCTCAACGCCGAGGACGACGCGGCCGTCGCCGCCCTGGAGACCGGCACCGACCTGGTGCTGCTCGACGAGGCGAGCCGGGTCGGAGTCCTGCGCGGCGCTCCCATGTCGCACTCCGCCTACCGCGGCCGACGGGTGTTCAGCGCCGGCATCAACCTCACCCACCTCTACCACGGCGAGATCTCCCTCCTCGGCTTCTTCCTGCGCCGCGAGATCGGCTACATCGCGAAGTTCACCCGCGGCCTGTGCCTGGACGGCGAGGCGGGCGGTGAGCGCTGGTGGCCACAGGCGGACAAGCCGTGGGTGGGCGCCGTCGATTCCTTCGCGATCGGCGGCGGCATGCAGATCCTGCCCACCCTCGACCGGGTGGTGGCCGCCGACGACTCGTGGTTCAGCCTGCCCGCCATGGAGGAGGGGCTCGTCCCCGGCGTCGCCAACCTGCGACTCACCGCACTGACAGGCAGCCGGCCCGCCCGCCGGATCGTCCTGTGGGGCCACCGGCTGCGCGCCGGTGACCCGGACGCGGCACTGCTCGTCGACGAGACCGCCCCGGCCGACGCCATGGACGCCGCCGTCGAGCGGGCCGCCCAGCACCTCGACAACCCCGCCGTCGCCGCCAACCGCCGCATGATGACCCTCGGTGAGGAGCCGCTGGACCTCTTCCGCCGCTACATGGCCGCCTACGCCCTCGAACAGTCCTACCGGCTGTACAGCCCGGACCTCATAGCCAACCTGGAGCGGACCTGGATCAGTCGCCGCGCCCGCAGCGGAGGTGGCCTGCGGTGACCGTACTCGAAGCGGCCACCGCCGCCCCGGCCCCTGCCGGTCCGGTCACCGCCGGTCCGGTCACCGCCGCCCCGGCCGCCGCCGCCCCGGCCGCCGCCGGGGTGCCGCCCGACCGGCAGCTGCTCATGTACCGGGCCATGGTGGTCGGCCGCGCCTTCAACCGGCAGGCCACCGCCTTCAGCCGGCAGGGGCGGCTCGCCGTCTACCCCTCCTCCCGCGGCCAAGAAGCCTGCCAAGTGGGCTCGGCGCTCGCCGTCCGCCCCACCGACTGGCTGTTCCCCACCTACCGGGAGAGCGTCGCACTGCTCACCCGAGGGATCGACCCGGTGCAGGTGCTCACCCTCTTCCGGGGCGACCAGCACTGCGGATACGACCCGGTGACCGAGCACACCGCCCCCCAGTGCACCCCGCTGGCGACCCAGTGCCTGCACGCCGCAGGGCTGGCCGACGCCGCCCGCATGGCAGGCGACCCGATCGTGGCGCTCGCCTACATCGGCGACGGCGCCACCAGCGAGGGCGACTTCCACGAGGCGCTCAACTACGCCGCCGTCCGCCGCGCCCCCGTCGTCTTCCTGGTCCAGAACAACCAGTACGCGATCAGCGTCCCGCTCGCCAAGCAGACCGCGGCCCGCACCCTGGCCGACAAGGCCGCCGGCTACGGCATGCCCGGAGTGCGGATCGACGGCAACGACGTTCTCCAGGTGTACCGGGCCGTCCACGACGCCGCCGAACGGGCCCGGGCCGGCCACGGGCCGACCCTGATCGAGGCGGTCACCTACCGGATCGACGCGCACACCAACGCCGACGACGACACCCGCTACCGCCCCGCCGGGGAGGCCGACGTCTGGGCCGCCCAGGATCCGGTCGACCGCCTCGAACGGGACCTGCTGGCCGCCGGGGTGCTCGACCGCGCCGCCGCCGACGGGATCGCCGCGGCCGCCGACGCCTTCGCCGGCGAACTGAGCGCTCGCTTCTCGGCGCCGCCGACGGGGGACCCGATGCAGATGTTCCGGCACGTGTACCACCACCTACCGCCCCACCTGCGCGAGCAGTCGGAGCGGCTGGCAGCCGAACTGGCCGCGGACGGACAGGGGGACTGATGTCCGAGATCACCATGGCCAAGGCGCTCAACACCGCCCTGCGCGACGCCCTGCGCGACGACCCCAGGACCATCCTGTTCGGCGAGGACATCGGTGCCCTCGGAGGCGTCTTCCGGATCACCGACGGGCTGGCCGCCGAATTCGGCGACGAACGCTGCTTCGACACCCCGCTCGCCGAATCGGCCATCCTGGGCACCGCCGTCGGCATGGCGATGTACGGCTACCGCCCGGTCGTCGAAATGCAGTTCGACGCCTTCGCCTACCCCGCCTTCGAACAGCTCGTCAGCCACGTCGCCAAACTGCGCAACCGCACGCGCGGCGCCATCGGCCTCCCCTTGACCATCCGCATCCCGTACGGCGGCGGCATCGGCGGCGTCGAGCACCACAGCGACTCCTCCGAGATCTACTACATGGCCACCCCCGGACTGACGGTCGTCACCCCGGCGACCGCGGCCGACGCGTACTCGCTGCTGCGTCGTTCCATAGCCTCCCCCGACCCCGTGGTCTTCCTCGAACCCAAGCGGCTGTACTGGCGCAAGGAGGCCCTCGGACTGCCGGTGGACACCGGCCCGCTCGGCTCGGCGGTCATAAGACGGCACGGCACCCATGCCACCCTCATCGCCTACGGCCCCGCGGTCACCACCGCGCTGGAAGCCGCCGAGGCCGCAGCCGAGCACGGCTGGGACCTCGAAGTCATCGACCTGCGGACCCTGATGCCGCTCGACGACGCGACGGTCTGCGCCAGCGTGCGCCGTACCGGACGCGCCGTCGTCGTCCACGAGGCGCACGGCTTCGCCGGCCCGGGCGCCGAGATCGCCGCCCGGATCACCGAACGCTGCTTCTACCACCTGGAAGCACCCGTGCGCCGCGTCACCGGATTCGACGTGCCGTACCCGCCGCCGCTGCTGGAGCGCCACTACCTGCCCGGCGTGGACCGGATCCTGGACGCGGTGGCGTCCCTGGAATGGGAGGCGGTCCCGGCATGAGCACCGAGGCCACCGCCACCTGGTTCCGCTGCCTGCGCCCCCGGCCGGCCGCCCGGATCAGGCTGCTGTGCTTCCCGCACGGCGGCGGCTCCTCCGCCGCCTTCCGCCAGTGGCACGCCCTCCTGCCCGACGACGTGGAACTGCACGCGGTCGAGTACCCCGGGCACGCCGACCGCCTCCTCGAACCACTCGTCGACGACCTCGCCCGGCTCGCCGACCGCGCCTGCGAGGCTGCACTGCCCCTGCTGGACCGGCCGTTCGCGCTCTACGGACACAGCCTCGGCGCCCTCGCCGCGTTCGAGACCGCCCGCCGGCTGGAGGCCCGCGGACACATCGCGGTCCGGATGACCGCCTCCGGGATGCCCGCACCACACATGGTGCGCCCCGGCACCGTCCACCTCGGCGACGACCGCGCCGTACTGGCAGAACTCGACCGCCTCGGCGGAGTACCGCCCGAAGTACTCGAACACCCGGACCTGCGCGAGCTCGTGCTGCGCACGGCCCGTGCCGACTACCGCCTGGCCGAGACCTACCGGACCGCGCCCGGCTCGGTCCTGCGGGCCCCGGTGACGACCCACCGGGGCCTGCAGGACCCCGAGCTGACCGGGGCCGAAGCGGCCGGCTGGCGGCTCGCGACCACCGCCGGAACCCTCCACCGGACCTTTCCCGGCGACCACTTCCACCCGGCCGCCGACCCGTACCCGGTCGTCGCCGACGTCCTGACCGGCCTGACCGGCCCCGGTGAGCCGGCCGGCGGCTCCACCACAGGACAACCGGCGGAGCGCTCACCCACCGCATCCGTGTCAACGGCGTCAGCGCGCTGACAGTGCCGCACCCGACCCTGTTGGCACGGCCCGGCCGGCCCGGAGCCCGGTCCACCGATCCGTCGACCCATCCGAGGAGAGTCATGACCAACCCGTTCGAGGACCCCGAGGCCACCTATCTCGTACTCGTCAACCACGAGGGCCAGTACTCGCTGTGGCCGTCGTTCGCCGAGGTTCCGGCCGGTTGGACGGTCACCGTCCAGGCCGCCGGACGGCAGGACGCGCTCGACCGGATCGCCGGACTCTGGACCGACATGCGGCCCAAGAGCCTGGTCGACGCCATGAACGGCACCTCCGCGTGAATGCCGCCCCCGGCCCGGCATCCGGACTCCTCGACCCGCCGCGTCCGTCGGCGCCGGCGTCGGCGTCGGCGCCGGCCGGGGGAGTCATGAGCACCGCCGACCTCCATGCGTCGGTGACCGATCCCGCACTGACCTCGATGACCCTGCTCAACGAGATCACCGGCCGGTACCCGCAGGCGGTGTCGTTCGCGGCAGGCCGCCCCTTCGAGGGCAGCTACCAGGTGGCCGCGCTCCACCGCTACCTGGAGACCTACACCCGCCACCTGGCAGGGCAGGGCCTCGACCCCGACCAGGTGACCAGCGCGCTGTTCCAGTACGGCCACACCAAGGGCATCATCAACGACCTGATCGCCCGCCACCTCGCGGTCGACGAGCGGCTGACGGTGGACCCGGCCTCGATCGTGGTCACCACCGGCTGCCAGGAAGCCATGGTCCTGGTGCTGCGCGCGCTGCGGCGCGACCCGCAGGACGTCGTGTTCGCCGCCGCCCCGACGTACGTCGGCTTCACCGGCGCCGCCCGGCTGGTCGAGATGCCGGTGCGGCAGGTCCGGGAGGGCCCCGGCGGCCTTGACCCCGACGACCTGGAGGACCAGATCCGCAGGGCTCGCGCCGCCGGCCTCACACCGCGCGCCTGCTACGTGATCCCCGACTTCGCCAACCCCGGCGGCGCCGCCATGCCGGTCGCCGACCGGGAGCGCCTGCTGCGGATCGCCGAGCGCGACAACATCCTCCTGCTGGAGGACAACCCGTACTCGATGTTCCACGACGGAGCACCGCGCCGGCCCACCCTCAAGTCGCTGGACCGCGGCGCCCGGGTGGTCTACTTCGGCTCGTTCGCCAAGACCGCCTTCCCCGGCGCCCGGATCGGCTACGTCATCGCCGACCAGCCCGTCCGGGAGGGCGGCGTCCTCGCCGACCAGCTGGCCAGACTCAAGAGCATGCTGACGCTCAACACCTCCTCCGTCGCGCAGGCCGCCATCGGCGGACTGCTGCTGGAACACGGGTGCAGCATGGAACGGGCCAGCGCACCCGCGGCGGACGTCTACCGGCGCAACCGGCACGCCCTGCTCGACGGCCTCGCACGCCGGTTCGGCGACCCGGAGCACGGCGTCCGCTGGAACACCCCGGCCGGCGGGTTGTTCGCCGTGGTCACCGTCCCCTTCCGTGCGGACGACGCGGCCCTCGACGACTCCGCGCGCCGCTTCGGCGTGCTGTGGACGCCGATGCACCACTTCTACGCCGGCACCGGTGGCACCGAGCAGCTGCGGCTGTCGTTCAGCGTGTTGACGCCGGCCGAGATCGACAGCGGCCTCGACCGGCTCGCCGCGTTCATCGCCGACCGGACCCATTGATCCATCCCCCCCAAGGGCTCGCCCCGCACCCCCGTCGGGGCGGGCCCTTCTCCACGCCCTCGCCGATGCACTCCGCCGCCTCCGTGCCGCGCCGGCCCCCCTGTCAGCACTGTCAGCGCCGTGAGGGCGGCCCCCGGCAGACTCGTGACCGCACGTCACAGCGGTGACCCGGCAGGCCCGGAGTACGACGCTGCCCCCGAGGAAGCGGCAGCCGCGCTGCGGAGGTGTGCGTACAGCCGGTGGAGGCGAACCGCCCGCCGTCCCACGCCCTGATTTCGATCCAGGAGAGACCTCAGATGACCCATGACCCCTCCGCAGGCGTGCTGACCGGGACGCGGGCGGCGGACGGCGCCCGCCGAACCTCCCTGACCGAGGAACAACTCGGCCTGCTGCTCCAGCACCGCGCCGATCCCGCCGCATCCCCGTACAACGTGCCGCTGGCACTCGACCTGCGCGGCCCCCTCGACCCCGCCGCACTGGAACGGGCACTCGGCACCCTGACGACCCGCCATCCCCTGCTCTCCGCCCGCGTCGTGGACGACGCCGACGGCCTGCCCGAGCTGGAGATCTTGCCCGGCCGCACCCCGCGTCTGGAGCGCAGCACCGTCGCCCCCGCCTCCGACGGTGCCGAAGCCGCCGCGCTGCTGGCCGTCGCACGCCACGAACTGGACCTGGAACGGGACGGCGTCCTGCGGGCCCTGCTGCTGCGTCACGGCGCCGAGCACCACACCCTGCTGCTCGTCGTCCACCACCTCGTCGTGGACGGCGAGTCCACCGCGATCCTGCTCGCCGACCTCCTCGCCGCCTACAGGGAGGGCGAGGTCCCCGGCGAAGCCCCGGCCGACTTCGCGGACTACGTCGCCGACCGCGCCCGGCGCGCCGACACGGACACCACCGCCCTGGAGGAGTACTGGCGCCACCGCCTGGACGGTGCCGACGTCGACGTCGACTTCCCGCTGGACATCCCCGGCCGCGGCGACACGCCCGTAGGCCGCAGCGTGCCCGTCGAGCTGGACGCCGACCTGTCCGCCGAGATCGGCCGCTTCTCCCGTACCCACCGGGCCGGCCCGGCCGCCGTACTGCTCGCCGCCTACCTCAAGGCGCTCGGGACGTATGCGCGCCAGTCCGCCCCGACCGTGGCCGTCCCGCTGGGCGTCCGCAACGACCTACGGTTCGAGCGCACCGTCGGCTATTTCGTCCGGACCCTGCTCGTCCGTTCCCCCGAGCAGGCCGGCCTGAGCGCGGCCGGCTTCGTGGCCCGCGTGCAGACCGAACTCGCCCGCGCCGTCGACCACTCCCAGCTGCCGTTCCCCAAGATCGCCCGCCTCGTTCCCGGCACCGACCCGGCGGACCCGCAGGTCTTCAACTGCACCTTCGTCCTGCACAGCTGGGCCGACTCCTCCGCAGCCGCCACCGAGGGCGTCGAACTGCCCGGCGGCCTGCGCGCCCGCTGGCGCCAGGACGTCCCCTCGCCCGGCCTCGGCCTGCTCACCCTCGAACTGTACGAGGGCGAGGGCCGGGTCCGCGGTCGCCTCAAGTACGACGCCTCCCGCATCGAGGCCGGCACCGCCGAGGCCTTCGCCGAGCATGTCACCACCCTCGCCCGGGAGATCGTCCGCGAGCCCGAGCGCCCGGTCACCGACCTGGCGGGCATCGGCCCGGCCGCCCGCGCCACCCTCGAACTGCTCAACGCCACCGACCACCCCATCCCCGACACCGACATCGACACCCTGCTGCGCCGCCGCACCGGGCAGCAGCCCGACCACGTCGCCGTCGAGTCCGGCGACCGTGCCTGGACCTACCGCGAGCTCGACGACCGCATCGACGCCTACGCGCAGGCCCTCACCGGCCGCGGGGTCGGCGCCGGCGACCGGGTCGGCACCATGCTGCCCCGCACCGACGAGGCCGTCGCCGCCATGCTCGCCGTACTCCGGATCGGCGCCGCGTACGTCCCGGTCGACCCGGCCCACCCCGAGGCCCGCCGGCGCCACATCGTGGACAGCAGCGGCATGCGGACGGTACTGGTCACCGCCGACACCGAGGCGGCCTGCCCGCCCGGCCCCGTACCGGTCCGCCTGGAGACGCTCACCGCCGGCCCGTCCTCCGTGCCCCGAGGCGCCCCCACCGCCGACAGCGCCCTGCACGTCCTCTACACCTCCGGGTCCACCGGCCTGCCCAAGGGCGTGCAGCTCAGCCACCGGGCGCTGGCCACCGACGTCCTCGCCGCGATCCGCCACTTCGGCATCGGCCCCGACGACGCCATGCTGCTGAAGGCGCCGTTCACCTTCGACGTGAGCGCCCACGAGATGCTGGTCGCGCTGGTCGCCGGCGCCCGGCTGGTCATCGCCCCACCGGACGCCGAACGCGACCCCGACCTGCTCGCCCAAACGCTCGACCGGCACCGGGTCACCCTGCTCCACTTGGTGCCCTCCCAGCTGCGGCTGCTGCTGGAGGCCGAGGACTTCCCCGCCAACCGGAGCCTGCGCACCGTGGTCAGCACCGGCGAGTCGCTGCCCAACGAACTGCGCCGCGCCTTCGAAGCGGTCCACCCCGCCCGCCTGCACAACGCGTACGGCCCGACCGAGACCTCGTACTCGACCGTCTTCTCCTGGCCGCGCGGCGACGCGGGCTCGTGGACCGGCCGCGGCGAGGTGCCGATCGGCGTGCCCTTCGACAACATCCGCTGCCACGTCCTCGACGACGGGCAGCGGCTGCTGCCGCCCGGCGCGCCGGGCGAGCTGTGGATCGGCGGGGGGACGGTCTCCGACGGCTACCTCGGCGATCCCGACCGGACCGCCGACCGCTACCGCACCCTCGACCTCGGCGACGGCCGCCCCGGACGGGTCTACCGCACCGGCGACCTCGTCAGGCTGCTCCCGGACGGATCCCTCACCCACCTCGGGCGGTTCGACGACCAGGTGAAGATCAACGGCAACCGGGTCGAACTCGGCGAGGTGCGCGCCGCGCTGATGGCCGTCGACGGCGTCGAGGACGCCACCGTCCAGGTCGCCCGGCACGCCGCGGGCAGCCTGCAGATCACCGCCTACGTGGTGCCGCAAGGCCTGGACGCCGCAGCGGTGCGCCGGGACGTGAGCCGGGCACTGCCCTCGCACATGGTGCCGGTGCGGATCACGCCCGTGACCCGGATCCCCCTGCTGGCCAACGGGAAGACCGACCGCCAGGAGCTGGCCCGGCTCGCCGCCACGGCCGAGCCGTCCGATGCGCAGGCCGTCGAAGCACAGGGGGCCGAAGCACCGGCCGCCACCGCGACGACCGTCTCCGTCGCCGCTGCGCAGACCTCCCCCTCCGGTGCCGTTCCGACGGCACCCACCGGTGCCCCGACGGCGTCCGCCCCCGCCGCGGTGACGCGGCCGGCCGTCCTGCCCAGGCTGCGCGCCGTCTGGGCCGACCTGCTGGGAGCCACCGAGGACAGCAGCCAGTTCTTCGAGGACGGCGGTGACTCCATCCTCGCCATGCAGCTGGTCTCCCGGATGCGGCGCGAGGGCTACACCCTGACGATGCGCGAGATCTACAAGCACCCGGTGCTCGCCGATCTCGCCGCCCATCTCGACTCCGGCGTGCCGCAGGGCCCCACCGCGGCAGCCGCCGCGCCTGCGGCCGCCGGCCCGGCCGGCGGACGGCCGCTCGCCCCCGTCCAGTCGTGGTTCTTCCGCCACATCAGGACCGATCTCCACCAGTGGAACCAGTCCGTCCTGCTGGAGCTCAACCGCCCGCTGGACGCCCCCGCGCTGCGCCTCGCCCTGCAGGCCGTCGTGGCCGCCCACCCCGCGCTCAGCGCCCGCTTCGAGCACGACGGCGCCACCGGCGACGGCAGGATGGCCGACGCGGCCCCCTTCGCCGCCTACCCGCCCCGCGAGGTGTTGTGGGAAAGGGAGTTCGGCGGTGAGGACGAGCTCGACCGGGTACTCGAAGAAGCCGAGGAGAGTCTTCGCCCCCTGGACGGCATCCACGTGCGGGCCGTCCTCGCCCGCGACCGGCGCGACGGCACCGGTCTGCTGCTGATCGCCGTCCACCACCTGGTCGTCGACGGGGTGTCCTGGCGCATCCTCCTGGAGGACCTGGAACACGCCCTCGACGCCCTCGCCGACGGCGCCCTGCCCGCTCTGCCCGCCGAGGCCTGGTCCTACGGCCAGTGGGTCGACGACCTGCCCGCCGTCGCCACCCGCCCGGGCGAGGCCGACCACTGGCTCGCCCTGGCCGAGCAGCGCAAGGCCGCCCGTACCCTGCTGCTGACCACCCCGGCCGCCGACGAGCAGGAGATCCGCCGCATCGAGTTCTCCCTCGACGCCGAAGCCACCCAGCAGCTCATCGGCCCGCTGCCGCGCCGCCTCGGCCTGTCCGTGCACGAGACGATGACCGGCGCGTTCGCCCAGGCCCTCGCCCGGTGGCGCGGCACCTCCACGGTCACCTTCGACGTCGAGACCCACGGCCGACACGGCCGCGACGACCTGTTCCGCACCGTCGGCTGGTTCACGGCCATCCACCCGGTGGTGATCAGTGCCGAACGCGCCCGGCAACCGGAGGAGTTCGTCACCGAGGCCGGCCGTGAGCTGGCCACCGTACCGCAGGGCGGCGTCGGCTTCGGCGCCTGCCGCGAGTACGAGCCCCGGCAGGCCGTGCGGGAAGCCCTGCGAGCCATGCCGCCCGCCCTGGTCTGCTTCAACTACTACGGCCAGGCCGACCAGCTCAGCCCCGCCGGCCGGTTCCGGATGTCGGGCCGCCCGATCCCCCGGGAGCACTCGGCGCGCTGCGAGCGCGTCTACGGCATCGAGGTCTACGGCATCGTCCACGACGGCCGCCTGCGGATGGGACTGACCTGGGTCCCCAGCCCCGCCGACGGCGTCGACGAGGTCGCCGTCGAGGCACTGGTCGCCCAGATGCGCTGGGTGCTCGCCACCCTCGCCGGCGCAGATCCCGACGCCGTCCTCGCCGGCGAGATCACGGCCCCCGGCCACGCCGCCCGGCCCGTCCGCACGAGCCGCACGACCCCGGCCGGACCGCGGCGCGAGAGCGTTCCGGTCACCGCCCAACAGCACGGCCTGCTCCTCGACGCCCTGGCCCACCAGGGCACCGGCCGCTACGTCGAACAGCTCCACTGGCGCTGGCACGGGCCCCTGGACACCGACCGCTTCACCGCGGCCTGGGAGGCGGTCTTCGCGCACGAGGCCGTGCTGCGCACCGCCTTCGACTGGCAGGCCGAACCACGGCTCGTCCTGCACGACGAGGGCCGGCCCGAGGTCGTCCGCCTCGCGCACGGCAGCGACGACTGGGACGACCTGCTCGAACGCGACCGGCTGCGCGGCTTCGACCTGCGCCGCCCCGGCCTGCTGCGCGCCACCCTGTTCGACGAGGCCGCCCCCGGCGACACGGAAACGGCATCCACCCGAGTCCTGCTGACCTTCCACCACGTCCTGCTGGACGGCTGGAGCGTCTCCCTGCTGATCCAGCAGTTCTACCGCGCCTACCTGGAGGGCGGCACCCTGTCCGAAACCGGCACGCGCCGTCCCGACTTCCGGGACTACTCGCGCTGGCTGCACGCCCAGGACACCGGCCCGGCCCGCGAGTACTGGTCCGCAGCCGTACCCGCGGGACCGCTCGCGGTACGCCCCGCCCTGCCGGGCGAACCGACCGGGCAGCAGGGCTCCGGCCGCGCCCAGACCCGGCTGACGCCGGCCGAGGCCGACCGCCTGCGCCGCTGGGCGGCATCCCACGCAGCCACCGAGAGCAGCGCGCTCAACACCGCCTGGGCCCTGCTGCTCAGCCGCGCCTGCGGCAGCACCGGACCCGTCCGGGTCGGCTTCGGAGTGACCGTCTCCGGACGCGGCATCCCGCTCGACGGCGTCG
Source organism: Streptomyces virginiae (assembly GCF_041432505.1). GTDB lineage: Bacteria > Actinomycetota > Actinomycetes > Streptomycetales > Streptomycetaceae > Streptomyces > Streptomyces virginiae_A. The sequence continues at coordinate 41,978 of NZ_CP107872.1, read as the reverse complement.
AACGCCTCCCCGGCCTGCTGATGAACTCCCTGCCCATGACCGTCGAGGTCGACCCCGCGGCGACCGTCCCCGGCCTCCTCGCCGGCCTGCGCGACCAGGCCCTGGACATGGCCTCCTACGAGTGGGTGTCCACCGGCCAGATCCACGAGTGGAGCGGCCGCGGAGCCGGCGAGAAGCTCGTCGAGAGCCTCCTCGTCCTGGAGAACTACCCGCGCTCCCAGGACGGCCTGGAGAACGACCTCGCCGACCAGGGCATCCGGGTCGAACTCCCCGACGCCGCCGGTTCGGAGACCGCCTTCCCCGTCGCCCTGCTCGCCTACCGCGACACGGACGGCAGCCTCGTGCTGGCCGCCGTCCACGACCGGTCCCGCCTGGCCGACGCCGAAGCCGCCACTCTGGTCGAGCTGTGCGCCCGGCTGCTGCGCGACCTCCCGGTGACCGGCGACGACCTCACCACCGTCGCCGATCTCCTGGAGACCATCCCCGACGACGCCCTGCCCATGATGGCCGACCGACCCGTGGGCGACCGCGCCGACGACGCCGCCTCCTGGCCCGAGGGCCCCGACACCCAACTCCTGCGGGACGCCTGGCAGGCCGTCCTCGGCACCGCGGACGTCGCCCCCGGCGACCACTTCTTCGAGGCCGGCGGCCACTCGCTGCTCGCGATGAAACTGCTGCGCGAGATCGCCGAACGCACCGGCCGCACCCTGCGCCTGGACGATCTGCTCGCACACCCCACGGCCGGGGCCCTGGCCCGGCTGCTGGCCGACGGCCCGGGCACCGGCGAGGGGGGCGTACTCGTACCGCTGCGCGAGGCCGCCGACCCGGACGCCGGAACCGTCTACCTGGTCCACCCCCCGGGCGGGCAGGTCGCCTGCTACGCCCAGCTCGCCCAGAGCTACCCGGGCCCCGAAGCCCTCACCGGCATCCGCGACCCGCGCGTCGACCAGGCCGAGCCGGAGCACCTGACGACCGAGCAACTCGCCGGAATCTACCTGGAGGCGCTGCTCCCGGTCCTGGAGAGCGGCCGGCGGGTCGTGCTCGGCGGCTTCTCCGGAGGCGGAGTCATCGCCTACGAGATCGCCCAGCGGATCACCGCCGACGGCTGGCAGCCGCCCCTCGTCGTGATGATCGACGCGGGTGCCCCCGACGGAGAGATCACCGACACCGAGGCCGAGGGCTCGTTCGCCTCCAGGCTGCGCGCGGTCGCCGAGAACCGCGCGGACACCGCGGCGGGCACCGGGGCGGACACCAAGACCGACACCAGGCCGCACCCCGCCGACGACCCGGCGCAGGGCCGCACCGACGAGCCCGCCGACGCCGACGCCTACCTCGCCGAACTCGCCCAGATCGCCGACTGGGTCCGCGGCGACGGCGGCGGCGACCCGGTCGCCCTGATGACCGACAGCGTCGAAGCCGTCCAGCGGTACCGACCCCTGCCGTACCAGGGGCCCGTCGCGGTCCTGCGGGCCGGCGACACCGGCTTCGGCCGCGGTACCGACTACGACGAGTCGGACCGCTTTCACGGCCGCCCGGGCCTCGGCTGGGAAGACCACTGCGAGGACCTCGCCATCCGGATCGTGCCCGGCAACCACGTGACCATGCTGACCGGCGACAACGTGCGCACCCTCGCCCGCATCCTGGCGTCCGCCGCCAGGACCTGACCGACCCCCGGCCCCCAAGGAGCGCCTTCCCATGTCACGACCCCGCAGGCGGATCACCCTCGCCGGCATCATCGACGGCCCCGGCGGCCACGTCGCCGCCTGGCGCCACCCCGCCACCCAGGCCGACGCCCAGCTCGACCTCGACTTCCACGTCCGCAACGCGCGGACCCTGGAACGCGGCCTGTTCGACGCCGTGTTCATCGCGGACATCGTCGCCGTGTGGGGCACCCACCTGGATTCCCTGTGCCACACCTCGCGCGCCGAGCACTTCGAGCCACTGACGCTGCTCGCCGCCTACGCGGCCGCCACCGAGCACATCGGCCTGGCCGCCACTGCCACCACCACCTACAACGAGCCGCACCACATCGCCCGCCGCTACGCCTCGCTCGACCACCTGAGCGGCGGCCGCGCCGCCTGGAACGTCGTGACCTCCGCGGCGCCGTGGGAATCCGTGAACTTCGGCCGCGCCGATCACCTGGAGCACGGCCGGCGCTACGAACGCGCCGAGGAGTTCATCGACGTCGTCAAGCAGCTGTGGGACGCGGGCGCCGACCTCCGCGACGGCCTGCCGGGCACCCCCGTCCACCACCACGGCGAACACTTCGACGTCGTCGGGCCGCTCGACGTGGCCCGCCCCCCGCAGGGCCGGCCCGTCATCATCCAGGCAGGGTCCTCCCCGGTCGGCCGGGAGTTCGCGGCCCGCCACGCCGAAGTCATCTTCACGCGCCACAACCGGCTCGCCGACGCCCAGGACTTCTACACCGACCTCAAGGCCCGAGTCGCCGGCCACGGCCGCGACCCGCAGAAGGTCCTGGTCTGGCCGACCCTCTCCCCGATCATCGCCGGAACCGAAGCCGAGGCCCGCGCCATCCTCGCCGAACTCCAGGACCTGGTGCCCGACCACGTCGCCCTGCGCACCCTGCAGGACTTCCTCGGCTTCGACCTGACCGGCCACCCCGTCGACGGACCCGTCCCCGACATCCCGTACACCAACCAGTCCCAGAGCACCACCGAGCGTCTGATCGGCCTCGCCCGCCGCGAGAACCTGTCGATCCGCGGCCTCGCCCTGCGCCTGATGGGCGACGTGATCGCCGGTACGCCCGAGCAGATCGCCGACCACATGGAGTCGTGGTTCACGCAGGGCGGCGCGGACGGCTTCAACATCGACTTCCCCTACCTCCCCGGCTCGGCCGACGCCTTCGTCGACCACGTCGTCCCCGAACTCCAGGCCCGCGGCCTGTACCGGACCGCCTACGAGGGCACGACCCTGCGCGAAAACCTCGGCCTCGACCTCCCCGTACGTTCCCAGAAGGCAGGTTCCGTGTGATGTCCGCCCAGAACACCGCCCCCGCCCCGCTGCTCATCGCGGCCGTCGCCCCCCACACCAGGGGCCCGCTGGACCTGCGCGGTCTCAAGGCCCTCGCGCACGCCGCCGAGCGCGTCGGCCTCGACGCCCTGCTGCTCGGCGACGGCGACGCCGAGGCACCGGCCGCCTACGAAGGCACCACCGCCGCCGCGGCCCTGGCCGCCGTCACCGAGCACATCGGCCTGCTGCCGGCCACACCGCCGGGCAGCCTCGCGCCCTACCATCTGGCCCGGATCACCGCGTCCCTCGACCACCTCAGCCACGGCCGGGCCGGCTGGTGCGCGACCGGCACCGGCCCGGGCACCGCCGCCGCGGCCGAGTACCTCCACGTCGTCAAGGGCCTGTGGGAGAGCTTCGACGCCGACGCCTTCGTCCACGACCGCGCCGGGGGCGTCTACTGGAGGCTCGACGGCCTCCAGCGGCTCGACCACGACGGCGAGCACTACACGGTCGCCGGCCCGCTGAACGTCGCCCGCCCGCCCCAGGGCCACCCGGTGATCGCTGCGACCGACCCCGTACTCGCCGCCGACGCGGACCTCCTCCTGCTGGAGACCGACGACCCGGCCGAGGCCGGCCGGATCCGCGCCCGCGTCCGGCAGGACGTCCTCGACGCCGGCCGCGACGCGGACGCCGTCAAGGTCGCCTTCACCCTGCCCACAGGTGCCGGCGCCGACGAGATCGCCCAGTGGTGCACCGCGCGACTCGCCGACGGGTTCATCGTCCCGCTCACCGCGCCCGACGACCCGTTCTTCACCACCACCGCCGAAGAGCTGCGCCGTTGCGGCCTGCTCCGCGCCTCCTCCACTCCCCGCACGACACTGCGCGACCGCCTCGGCCTGGCGCACCCGGCCGGCCGGCTCGCCGCCGCGGCGTCCTGACGGAGCGACCCCGATGAAGACGCTCATCCTGACCGGCAGCACGGCGGCCGCGTCCAGCACCGCCCGCCTGGCCGGACTCATCCGCCACCGGATCCAACTGCGCGACCTCGACGCCGTCGTATCCGACCTGGACCGGAGCCTGCTGCGGCTGCCCGGCCTGGACGCCGACGCCTACACCGGCGGCGCCCTCGCCCAGGACCCTGGCGTCCGCCACCTGGCCGACCGCCTCGCGGACGCCCGGGCCGTCGTCCTGGTCACACCGGTCCAGCACGGCAGCTACTCCGGCGCCCTGAAGAACCTGCTCGACCACGCACCGCGCGCAGCGCTGCGCGACAAGCCGGTGCTGGTGGCCGCCACCGGCGGCACCCTTCACCCGGGCTCTGCCGCCTGCGACCACCTGCGCGCCGTCGCCCGTTCCCTGGGGGGCTGGGCCGTGCCCACCCAGGTCATCGCACAGCGCTCGGAACTGACCGCCGCCGAGCCGCCGCCGCAGTTGACCGCCCGCATCGACCGCGCCGTCGGCGAACTCCTGCTCGGCGCCCGCATGCTGGCCCCGGCCGCCCTCTGACGGCCGCCCTCCGAACCTGCCAACCCGCACCCTGGAGAAACATGTCCCGCCGTCTGTTCACCTCGGAGTCCGTGACCGAGGGCCACCCCGACAAGATCGCTGACCAGATCAGCGACACGATCCTCGACGCGCTCCTCACCGAGGACCCGACCTCGCGCGTCGCCGTGGAAACCCTCATCACCACGGGTCTCGTGCACATCGCGGGAGAGGTGACGACGAAGGCCTACGCGCCGATCGCGCAGCTCGTCCGGGACAAGATCCTCGAAATCGGCTACGACTCCTCGAAGAAGGGCTTCGACGGCGCCTCCTGCGGCGTGTCGGTGTCCATCGGCGCCCAGTCCCCGGACATCGCGCAGGGCGTCGACACCGCCTACGAGAAGCGCGTCGAGGGCGACGAGGACGAGCTCGACAAGCAGGGCGCCGGCGACCAGGGCCTGATGTTCGGCTACGCCTGCGGCGAGACCCCCGAGCTCATGCCGCTGCCGATCCACATCGCGCACCGGCTCTCGCGCCGCCTGTCCGAGGTCCGCAAGAACGGGACCATCCCGTACCTGCGCCCCGACGGCAAGACCCAGGTCACCATCGAGTACGACGGCGACAAGGCCGTCCGCCTCGACACGGTCGTGGTCTCCTCGCAGCACGCCTCGGACATCGACCTCGAAGGCCTGCTCGCTCCCGACATCCGTGAGCACGTCGTCGAGCACGTCCTGGCCCAGCTGGCCGAGGACGGCATCAAGCTCGACACCGAGGGCTACCGCCTCCTGGTGAACCCGACCGGCCGCTTCGAGATCGGCGGCCCGATGGGCGACGCCGGCCTGACCGGCCGCAAGATCATCATCGACACCTACGGCGGTATGGCCCGCCACGGTGGCGGCGCCTTCTCCGGCAAGGACCCGTCGAAGGTCGACCGTTCCGCCGCCTACGCCATGCGCTGGGTCGCCAAGAACGTGGTCGCCGCCGGTCTCGCCTCGCGCTGCGAGGTGCAGGTCGCGTACGCCATCGGCAAGGCCGAGCCCGTCGGTCTCTTCGTCGAGACCTTCGGCACCGAGACGACCTCCCGCGACCGCATCAGCCGGGCCATCACCGAGGTCTTCGACCTGCGCCCGGCCGCGATCATCCGCGACCTGGACCTGCTGCGCCCGATCTACGCCCGAACCGCCGCCTACGGCCACTTCGGCCGTGAGCTGCCGGACTTCACCTGGGAGCGCACCGACCGCGCCGAGCAGCTCAAGGCCGCAGCCGCCCGCTGACCCCCGTACGACCGCCCACCCCGCCCCGCAAGCCGCCCCCGCCGACCACGGGACCCCGGCCCACACCGTCCCGATCAGGAGGCCACATGCGTATCGCGGTGACCGGATCCATTGCCACGGATCACCTCATGGCCTTCCCGGGCCGGTTCGTCGACCAGCTGCTCCCGGACCAGCTGGAACACGTCTCGCTGTCCTTCCTCGTGGACTCGCTCGAAGTGCGGCGGGGTGGGGTGGCCGCCAACATCGCCTACGGGCTCGGCGGACTGGGCCTGGCCCCCGTCCTCGCCGGGGCGGTGGGCGCGGACTTCCACGAGTACGAGGTCTGGCTCAAGGACCACGGGGTCGACACCAGCGCGGTGTACGTCTCCGACACCCGCCAGACCGCGCGCTTCATGTGCATGACCGACGAGGACGCCAACCAGATCGCGTCCTTCTACGCGGGCGCCATGGAGGAGGCGGTCGAGATCGACCTGAGCAGGCTCACCGACCTGGGCGACTCTCCCGTCGACCTGGTGCTGGTGTCGCCCAACGACCCGGCCGCGATGGTCCGCCACACCCGCCAGTGCCGGGCACTGGGCATCGAATTCGCCGCCGATCCCTCCCAGCAGCTCGCCCGACTCGACGGCGACGAGGTGCGGGAGCTGGTGACGGGCGCGCGCTGGCTGTTCACCAACGCCTACGAGTCCGCGCTGCTGCGCGAGCGCACGGGCTGGGACGAGCCGGACATCCTCGATCGGGTCGGCACCTGGGTGACGACCCTGGGCGCCGACGGCGTCCGGATCGAGCGCAAGGGCGAGCCCGCACTCACCGTGCCGGCCGTCCCCGGAGTCCGCACCGAGGATCCGACGGGCGTCGGCGACGCCTTCCGGTCGGGCTTCCTCGCCGCCGTCAGCTGGCAGCTGCCGCTGGAGACCGCCGCTCAGCTGGGCTGCGCGGTGGCAGCCCTCGTCCTCCGGACCGTGGGTCCCCAGGACTACGAGGTCGACGGCGCCGGGCTGCTGGAGACGGTCGCCGCGGTGTACGGGCCCGAACCGGCCCGGCTGCTGGGCCCGGCGCTGGAGAAGCTGATATGAACCGGACCCGGGCCGATGCCCTTCGGGAGGCGCTCGCGACCCGTGTGGTCGTCGCCGACGGAGCCATGGGAACGATGCTCCAGGCGCAGGACCCCACCATGGAGGACTTCCAGCAGCTCGAAGGCTGCAACGAGGTTCTCAACATCACCCGCCCCGACATCGTGCGCTCCGTCCACGAGGCGTACTTCTCGGTGGGTGTGGACTGCGTCGAGACCAACACCTTCGGCACGAACTACGCGGCCCTCGCCGAGTACGACATCGCCGAACGCAACTTCGAGCTGTCCGAGGCCGGTGCGCGTATCGCCCGCGAGGTCGCCGACGAGTTCACCGCCTCCACGGGGCAGCAGCGCTGGGTCCTCGGCTCCATGGGCCCCGGCACCAAGCTCCCCACGCTGGGCCACATCACCTACGGCCAGATCCGCGACGCCTACCAGGTCAACGCCGAGGGCCTGCTCTCCGGCGGCGCCGACGCGCTGCTCGTGGAGACCACCCAGGACCTCCTGCAGACGAAGTCCTCGATCATCGGTGCCCGCCGGGCCATGGAGGCGCTCGGGGTCACCGTCCCGCTGATCTGCTCCGTCACCGTCGAGACCACCGGCACCATGCTCCTCGGCTCGGAGATCGGCGCGGCCCTGACCGCGCTGGAGCCCCTGGGCATCGACATGATCGGCCTGAACTGCGCCACCGGCCCCGCCGAGATGAGCGAGCACCTGCGCTACCTCGCGCGCAACGCCCGCATCCCGCTCTCCTGCATGCCCAACGCCGGCCTGCCCGTCCTGACCAAGCAGGGCGCGCACTACCCGCTGACCGCCCCGGAGCTGGCCGACGCGCAGGAGACCTTCGTCCGCGAGTACGGGCTCTCCCTGGTCGGCGGCTGCTGCGGCACGACCCCCGAGCACCTGCGCCAGGTCGTCGAGCGGGTCCGCGGCACGGCGATCACCGAGCGCACCCCCCGGCCCGAGCCCGGCGCCGCCTCGCTCTACCAGACCGTGCCCTTCCGCCAGGACACCTCGTACATGGCGATCGGCGAGCGCACCAACGCCAACGGCTCCAAGAAGTTCCGTGAGGCCATGCTGGAGGCCCGCTGGGACGACTGCGTGGAGATGGCGCGCGACCAGATCCGCGAGGGCGCGCACATGCTCGACCTGTGCGTGGACTACGTGGGCCGCGACGGCGTCGCCGACATGGAGGAGCTCGCCGGCCGCTTCGCCACCGCCTCCACCCTGCCGATCGTCCTGGACTCCACCGAGGTTCCCGTCATCCGGGCGGGCCTGGAGAAGCTGGGCGGCCGCGCGGTCATCAACTCCGTGAACTACGAGGACGGCGACGGCCCCGAGTCCCGCTTCGCCAAGGTCACCCGACTGGCCCAGGAGCACGGCGCCGCGCTCATCGCGCTGACCATCGACGAGGAGGGCCAGGCCCGCACCGTCGAGCACAAGGTCGCCATCGCCGAACGGCTCATCGCCGACCTGACGGGCAACTGGGGGATCCGCGAGTCGGACATCCTCATCGACACGCTGACCTTCACGATCTGCACCGGTCAGGAGGAGTCCCGGGGGGACGGCATCGCCACGATCGAGGCGATCCGCGAGCTCAAGCGACTCCACCCGGACGTCCAGACCACCCTCGGCCTGTCGAACATCTCCTTCGGTCTGAATCCGGCGGCCCGTGTCCTGTTGAACTCGGTCTTCCTCGACGAGTGCGTCAAGGCGGGCCTGGACTCGGCGATCGTCCACGCCTCCAAGATCCTGCCGATCGCCCGGTTCGACGAGGAGCAGGTCACCACCGCCCTCGACCTGATCTACGACCGGCGCGAAGGCGACTACGACCCGCTGCAGAAGCTGATGGCCCTCTTCGAGGGCGTCAACACCAAGTCCCTCAAGGCCGGCCGCGCCGAGGAACTCCTCGCCCTGCCGCTGGACGAGCGACTGCAGCGCCGCATCATCGACGGCGAGAAGAACGGCCTGGAGACCGACCTCGACGAGGCGCTGCAGACCCGCCCCGCCCTCGACGTCGTCAACGACACCCTCCTGGAGGGCATGAAGGTCGTCGGCGAGCTCTTCGGCTCCGGTCAGATGCAGCTCCCCTTCGTCCTCCAGTCCGCCGAGGTCATGAAGACGGCCGTCGCCTACCTCGAACCGCACATGGAGAAGACCGACGACGAGGGCAAGGGCACGATCGTGCTCGCCACCGTCCGCGGCGACGTCCACGACATCGGCAAGAACCTCGTCGACATCATCCTCACCAACAACGGCTACAACGTCGTCAACATCGGCATCAAGCAGCCCGTCTCCGCGATCCTCGAAGCCGCCCAGGAGCACAAGGCCGACGTGATCGGCATGTCCGGCCTGCTCGTGAAGTCGACCGTGATCATGAAGGAGAACCTGGAGGAGCTGAACCAGCGCAAGCTGGCCGCCGACTACCCGGTGATCCTCGGCGGCGCCGCCCTCACCCGCGCCTACGTCGAGCAGGACCTCCACGAGATCTACGAGGGCGAGGTCCGCTACGCCCGCGACGCCTTCGAAGGCCTACGCCTCATGGACGCGCTGATGGGAGTGAAGCGGGGAGTCCCCGGAGCCGAGCTTCCGCCCCTGAAGAAGCGCTGCGTGCCTCGGCGCGCCGACGCATCGGGGGCCGGCGCCGCAGGATCCCTGGTGGAGGAACGCGAGGAGCCCGGCGGCCGCTCCGACGTCTCCGTCGACAACCCGATCCCCACCCCGCCCTTCTGGGGCACCCGGGTGGTCAAGGGCATCCCGCTCAAGGACTACGCCTCCTGGCTCGACGAGACCGCCCTCTTCAAGGGCCAGTGGGGTCTGAAGGACGCCGACACCATCGAAACGGAGGGTCGGCCCCGGCTGCGCGGTTGGCTCGATCGGCTGCACACCGACGGGCTCCTCGAAGCGGCCGTCGTGCACGGCTACTTCCCCTGCGTCTCCAAGGGTGAGGACCTGATCATCCTGGACGAGTTCGGCGGAGAGCTGACCCGCTTCACCTTCCCGCGCCAGCGCCGCGGCCGCCGCCTGTGCCTCGCGGACTTCTTCCGCCCCGAGGAGTCCGGCGAGACCGACGTCATCGGCCTCCAGGTCGTCACCGTCGGCAGCCGCATCGGGGAGGAGACGGCCCGGCTCTTCGCCGCCGACGCCTACCGCGAGTACCTGGAGCTGCACGGCCTCTCCGTCCAGCTCGCCGAGGCCCTCGCCGAGTACTGGCACGCCCGCGTCCGCTCCGAACTGGGCATCGCCGGATCCGACCCGGCCTCCATGCACGGCATGTTCCGCACCGAGTACCAAGGCTGCCGATACTCCCTCGGCTACCCCGCCTGCCCCGACCTGGAGGACCGCGCCAAGATCGCAGATCTCCTCCGGCCGGAACGGATCGGCGTCCACCTCTCCGAGGAGTTCCAGCTCCACCCGGAGCAGTCCACCGACGCGCTCGTCATCCACCACCCCGCGGCCACGTACTTCAACGCACGCTGACACCGGAAAGGTCCGATCCCATGGCAGCCGTCGTTGCAGAACGGCCGACCCCCGTCCCTCTCAAGCCCGCCGCGCGCCCGGGCGTACGCGAACTACTGGCCACGGGCCGGCGCTCGTACTCCTTCGAGTTCTTCCCGCCCAAGACCGAGGCGGGCGAGCGGACCCTCTGGAACGCGATCCGCCGGATAGAAGCCTTCGCGCCCTCGTTCGTATCCGTCACCTACGGCGCCAGCGGCTCCTCCCGGGACCGTACCGTCGAGCTCACCAAGCGGATCGCGGCCGAGACGACCCTGCGCCCGGTCGCGCACCTGACGGCGGTCGGCCACTCGCGGGCCGAGTTGCGCCACATCATCGGCCAGTACGCGGATGCCGGCATCCGGGATGTCCTCGCACTGCGCGGGGATCCGCCGGGCGACCCGAAAGGCGAGTGGACCCCGCATCCGCAGGGCTTCACGCACGCACACGAGCTGGTCGGCATGATCCGGCAGCTGGGCGACTTCAGCGTGGGCGTGGCCGCCTTCCCCGAGCGGCACCCGCGCTCTCCCGGATGGACCGACGACATCCGCCACTTCGCGGCCAAGTGCAGGGCGGGCGCCGACTACGCGATCACGCAGATGTTCTTCCACGTCGAGGACTACCTGCGGCTGCGTGACCGACTGGCATCGGTGGGCTGCCTGACACCGATCATCCCCGAGATCATGCCGGCGACCGACTTCCGCCAGATCCGGCGATTCGCCGCACTGAGCGACGCCCGCTTCCCGTCCGCTCTGGCCCGCCGGCTGGAGGCAGTGCAGGACAACCCGGCCGACGGACACCGGGTGGGCGTCGACTACGCGACCTCGATGGCCGAACGCCTTCTGGCCGAGGGCGCTCCGGGCCTCCACTACATCACCCTGAACCGCTCCACCGCGACCCTCGAAATCCATCAGAACCTGGGCGTCCAGGCCGCCTCATTCGGGTCGAGCCGGATCAGGCCGGCCTGATCCGAAAGGCACGGCCCAGTGCTGTGACGCACTGGCCCTTCATCCACCACCGGAGTCACCATGACCAGCACGACCCCTGCCGACTTCACCGACTTCAAGGTCGCCGACATCGGTCTCGCCGCCTTCGGCCGCAAGGAGATCACCCTGGCCGAGCACGAGATGCCCGGCCTGATGTCGATCCGCCAGGAGTACGCGCAGGCGCAGCCCCTGGCCGGCGCCCGCATCACCGGCTCGCTGCACATGACCGTGCAGACCGCCGTGCTCATCGAGACCCTCGTCGCCCTCGGCGCCGACGTCCGCTGGGCCTCCTGCAACATCTTCTCCACCCAGGACCACGCGGCCGCCGCGATCGCCGCCGCGGGGATCCCCGTCTTCGCCTGGAAGGGCGAGACGCCGGAGGAGTACTGGTGGTGCACGGAGCAGGCGCTGACCTGGCCCGGCGCCGAGGGGCCCAACATGATCCTGGACGACGGTGGTGACGCCACCCTCCTCGTCCACAAGGGCGTCGAGTTCCAGAAGGCCGGCTCCATCCCTGACCCGTCCACCGCCGACAACGAGGAACTTGCCGCCGTCCTCGGCCTGCTGCGGCGCAGCGGCATCGACTGGGTGAAGCTCGCGTCCGAGATCCGCGGTGTGACCGAGGAGACCACCACGGGTGTGCACCGTCTCTACGAGATGATGCAGGCCGGTGACCTCCTCTTCCCGGCGATCAACGTGAACGACGCCGTCACCAAGTCGAAGTTCGACAACAAGTACGGCTGCCGCCACTCCCTGATCGACGGCATCAACCGCGCCACCGACGTCCTCATCGGCGGCAAGGTCGCGGTCGTCTTCGGCTACGGCGACGTCGGCAAGGGCTGCGCCGAGTCGCTCCGCGGCCAGGGCGCGCGCGTCATCGTCACCGAGATCGACCCGATCTGCGCGCTGCAGGCGGCGATGGACGGCTACCAGGTCGCCACCCTGGACGACGTCGTCGAGACGGCCGACATCTTCATCACCACCACGGGCAACAAGGACATCATCATGGCCGCCGACATGGCCAAGATGAAGCACCAGGCCATCGTGGGCAACATCGGCCACTTCGACAACGAGATCGACATGGCCGGCCTGGCCAAGGTCGACGGCATCGTCAAGGACGAGGTCAAGCCCCAGGTCCACACCTGGAAGTTCCCCGACGGCAAGGTCCTGATCGTTCTCTCCGAGGGCCGTCTGCTGAACCTCGGCAACGCGACCGGCCACCCGTCCTTCGTGATGTCGAACTCCTTCGCGGACCAGACCCTGGCCCAGATCGAGCTCTTCACCAAGCCGCAGGAGTACCCGACCGAGGTCTACGTGCTCCCGAAGCACCTCGACGAGAAGGTCGCCCGCCTCCACCTCGACGCCCTCGGCGTCCGCCTCACCACGCTCCGCCCGGAGCAGGCCGCGTACATCGGCGTCCAGGTCGAGGGCCCGTACAAGCCGGACCACTACCGCTACTGATCACTGCTCTCGGCGGACAGCCGCATTCGAGCCGGGCCCCAGGTGCTGGAACTCGCCGCCCCCGAAGCGGCCCGGCCGGCGGTCGCCCCTCACTCCACCCCGTCCTCGAACACGCCCTGCCCTTCGTGAACGGCTGATTCCATTCGCCGGTATCGGAAATACGGGGTCGCTGTTCTTGGATTCCTGTGCCAGATTTTTTCATCGATTGATTTCAGGAGGTATGTATGACTGACAAGTCGTTCGACGGTGGCGATGCTCAGGATGCCAAGGAGAAGTTCCGCGAGATCCTGGAACGCAAGGCCCAGGTCACGCGCGCCCGAACGGCCCACGAAGAGGGCCGCCTTCGAGTGAAGAACATGAGCGGTTCGGCCGGACAGAAGCGGTTCATCCGCAGGAAGACCGGCTGATCTCCACCCCCTGTGCCGCCGCGGCTCGTTCCATGGGAATGAGCCGCGGCGGCTTTTCTGTTCACAGAGTGAATATGGCGAACGCACGCGCTGGAATTTCACCGGAGCCTCGCTGGATGAAACCCGGGCAGGCGGTGTATTCCAGCCGCAACGGCGAACTCCGGTGCTGTGGGAAGTGACCGAACGCGAGGTGCTTCGTCGAATCGGCATGTACCGGCTTGAATCGGATGTGTTCGCACCGGTGCGGGGCATGTCCCGGACGCAGCCTTGATCCGCCATGGGCGCTCCCGGGGGCCGGGGGCTTTCGGCTGCGGGCTGCCGAGACCGTGACGCCGGGCCATCCCCCTGCGGCCGCCACCACCGTGGTCGTCGGGCGCAAGCGCGTACCAAAGGCGCATGTTCGCCGCTGAACGCCCTGTGCTGCGCCGGCCTGATGCGCCCGGCTCATCGGCCCGGCAGCGTTCTCGGGTGCGGGTGAGGCGAACAGTCTGCTTCCCCACCTGCGCGACTTCGACGGACCGCTCGAAGACCTCCCCTGGAACACCGAGCGGTCTCCGCCGGCAGCGCACGTACGGTCTGCCCTCGTCTTGAGTCTGCTGACCGAGGACAACCTGCCGAGCTGTCACACGCAACTCATCACCGAGCTCGGCCGCGAAGGAGCCCGGGGCGAGTGGGCCCATCGCTGGACGGCGGAGGTGAGCCGCAACAGCACAGCCCTGCGGGGCTCTCTGCACGTCACGCGCGGTCGACCTGGTTGCCCTGGAACGCCACCGCATGCAGCACATGAGCACCGGCTACACCCGTGAGCACCCGGGCTCCGTCAACAGGCAACCCGCGTGGCGCGCCGCAACACCGGCCGGATCAGCGGCGAGCCGGTGCGCGAACGACTGCGGGATCCTCGACCGCGGCACTGCGCGTGTTCGAGAGAACCGACCTGACAAGCGAGGGAGAGCGCAGCCGCGAGAAGCTCCACCTGTACCTCGAACGGCAGCAGCCGGCAGTGACCCGGTCGGCACAATGCGTGCGGACCGCAGCGTCGGCGTGTGAACCTGACGAGCCTCGCAGGAGGCCTGGAGGAATGAAGGTCCCTCGGAGGAGCTTTCGAAGCTCCTCCGAGCCGGCTTCGGGCGCGGACGCGCATGGCCGGCCCGATGCCCGTGGACGACGCCGGAGCGGGCGGACGAGACGGGACACTCCTTGGTGGTCACCCGCATTCGGGGAGAGACTTTCCTCTCGTCTCCAGGATCTTCTTTTCTTCACTGCCCGGCATTCTCCCGTCGATGATCTTGGCGTCCTCCTTGGCGTCGCTCATCTCGGTCAACTGCCGCGTTCCGTCAGACTTCCAACGCCGCCCGGCCATGCGGAAGTGAAGAGAAAATGTCTCGGCGATGACAGTGTCATCCGTGTCTTTGTAGTCGATTTTCAGCGCTGCACGCGAGCAGGGCTTCACGCCCCAGACGAGAATGTACTCCTTGTTCTTCTTGTCGTACAAGAATGCCCGATGGGCGGGAAACAGGCTTCTGTTCTCAATGGCCAGGACGGACTTCCCTTCCTTCCGTTCGATGTGCCAAGTAATCCTGTAGATGCTGCTCAGCAGGTTGGAGTGATCCGCTAGCCGGTTTGCCGCATCAGCTGCCCTGGTGGCCTGGACTGCGCTGTACGTCGACATGACGAGGGCGGCGAGTGCCGTGCAGACGGTCAGCGTTTCATACAGGCGTCTTCTCTTCTGTGCGCTCATCATCTACTTTCGTTCCACAGGATCGGATCGGGTCGGATCGCTCTGTTCGCGCGTGCCGCCACGGGAATATCTCGATGCTTCGAAGCGGAGGAGTGCCTTGCATTCGGCAGGGTCGACGGCGACGCCCCAGCAATGCTTGGCGGCGACCCATTCGCCGAGGATTCCGTCCATGAGGCCCCCGGCGCACGTTCTTGACCATGAGCCCGGTCATAGCGGGTCACCGGCCGCCGGGCCGAGCCGGGCCGGGGATTACTCACTCGGCTGGGGGAGCGGGTTCACCGAAGAAACGCGCCTGCGTCCTCCGCCTGCTCCCCGGGGCGAGGTGCCGCCGGCACGGGCCGCCGGAGAGGGCACAGCTCACCAGACCGCTGCGCTGCTTCGTCGGCGGCCGACTCGCGGCCCCGTCCGCTTCCCGCCCCTACGCCCAGCGCCTCTTCGACGCCCGAGCCCAGGCGGCCGGCGTACGTGCGGTGCGGCTGTTCGGTATCGCCGAGCAGACCGGCAGGTGTCACCTCGGCGCCCGAAGGACACTGCCTGGTTGCTGTGGCAGCCCGCCCGCGTCAGCTCCGGATCGTGGCGAGCCAGTCGGTCAGCAGGCGGTTGACCTCGGCGGGGCGTTCCTGCTGGATCCAGTGGCCGCAGCCTTCGAGGAGGTGGGAGGCGGACAGGCCGGGGAGGGTGGCGGGGTGGGCGTCGATGGCGTCGGCCATCCAGGTGGTGGAGGCGTCCAGGGTGCCGCCGATGAACAGGGACGGCTGCTTGATCGGGGCTCCGCGGTGCGGGGCGAGGTCTTCCCGGTCGCGGTCCATGGTGCGTTAGCGGTTGAGGGCGCCGGTCAGGCCGGTGCGCTCGAACTCCCCGGCGTAGATGTCGAGATCGTCCTCGCTCAACCATGCCGGGAGCGGACCGGCGGGGAATCGGTCGCGCAGCCGGCCCGCCGCGGGCGACGAAGCGCGCGTCGGGTCCGTCCACCTCGGTGGGGCGGGGCCCGCCGGGCGGCGCGTGGGGACGCTCAGCGGGGCGACGGCCCGGAACGTTGCTCCGGCCGGCGGTGGGTTCCACCGACTCCATCGAGTGGAGCCCACCCGACGGGCTGCACCGGATGGAGTCCACCTGGTGGGCGTGGGGGTGCGGTGGGCACCGCGATGTCCGGCACCGCACCCGGTGCGCTCCACCCGGTGGACTCCACTGCCCGCACCACCGCACCGGGCCGGTGCGCACCGGTGCGGTGGTGCGCACCGAGTCCATCCGGGGCGCACCGCGATGCGCACCACCGTCCACTCGGTGCGTTCCACTCGGTGGGCGTGCTGCGCAGGGCATGACGGTTGAAGACAGGTGGCCGAGTAGCCATCTCAGGTGGTGAGCAGTTCGGCGATCTCATGGGCGAGCTCCGGCCCGAGCGAGCCCCAGCCATCCTTGTAGCCGTACACACTCCCCAGGGTGCGGGCGTCGTAGTCGCCGTTCAGGATGTCTATGTCGGTGGGGGTGATGAGCGACGGGTGGGGGACACCGACGGCGCCCGAGACCTTCAGCAACTCCCTGCGCAGGGTGCGCAGGTACATCGCGGCCCGGATGGCCTTCGAGGGCGCGTCGATGCCGCGCGCCAGCCACGGGTTCTGGGTGGCGATGCCGGTGGGGCACTTGTCGGTGTGGCACTTCTGGGCCTGGATGCAGCCGATGGACAGCATCGCCTCACGGCCCACGTTGATCATGTCGACGCCGAGGGCGAACGCGACGACGGCGTTCTCGGGCAGGCCGAGCTTGCCGGAGCCGATGAAGGTGATGTCGTCGGTCAGGCCCCGCTCGGCGAACACGCCGTAGACGCGGGAGAAGCCCACGCGGAACGGCAGGGACACCGAGTCGGCGAAGATCAGGGGAGCCGCCCCGGTGCCGCCCTCGCCACCGTCGACGGTCACGAAGTCGACCCCTCGCTCACCCCGCTCCATCAGCGTGGCGAGTTCCTCCCAGAAGCCCATCTCCCCGATGGCGCTCTTGATCCCGACCGGCAATCCGGTCTCCGTGGCCAACAGTTCCACGAAGTCGAGCATCGAGTCCACGTCGTGGAACGCGGTGTGCCGCGACGGCGAAGCGCAGTCCTTGCCCGCGGGAATGCCGCGGATCCGGGCAATCTCGTCGGTCACCTTCGCGCCCGGCAGCATGCCGCCGAGCCCCGGCTTCGCGCCCTGCGAGAGCTTGATCTCGATCGCCTTGACGGGCGCGCCCGCGACCAGTGATTTGAGCTTGTCGAGGTTGAACGTCCCGTCCTCGTTGCGGCAGCCGAAGTACGACGTACCGATCTGGAGGACAAGGTCCCCGCCGTTGAGGTGGTAGGGCGACAGGCCGCCCTCGCCGGTGTTCTGCATCGTCCCGGCCAGCGCCGCGCCCTTGTTGAGCGCCGTGACGGCCGCTCCGGACAGCGAGCCGAAGCTCATCGCCGAGATGTTGATGACGCTCGCCGGGCGGAACGCCTTCGCGCGGCCGCGCGGTCCGCCGAGCACCTTGGCCGAGGGCAACGCCGCTTGCGGGTCGCTCGGATCGGGCAGCGCACCGGCGAACGTACGCTGCTTCACGTACGCATGACCCTGCACGTGCTCGACGTCGTTGTCGGTGCCGAACCCGAAGTAGTTGTTCTCCCCCTTCGCCGACGCGTAGATCCAGCTGCGCTGGTCACGGCTGAAGGGACGCTCCTCGTCGTTGGACGTCACGATGTACTGCCGTAGCTCGGGGCCGATCGTCTCCAGCACATACCGGGCGTGTCCCACCAGGGGGAAGTTCCTCAGCAGCGCGTGCTTCTTCTGCACGAGGTCGCGGGCGGCCACCAGCGCCAACCCCGTGGCGGCTGCCGCACCTATGCTCCGAGCACGCATCACAATCGTTCCTCTCCTCGACCGGCCGAACCTCACGCTGACCATCTACCCCGCGCCGCGGACATGCCACGCGATGCCGGAGACCCGAGGGCACCGCCCCTGCGGGAGGGCCGCCGCGCGGCCCGTACGGGGGTCGGGCCGCGCCGCGGGCGGGTCAGAGCGCCGAGTCGAGGTGCCCGAGGTGCTCGATGAGGTTCATGTTCTCGGCGTAGTCCACCGGGCACTTGATGATCGACACGCCCGGGTCCGCCAGTGCCTCACGCAGCGTCGGCAGCAGGTCCCCGGCGGACTCGATGTGGTAGCCCTTCGCGCCGAAGCTGCGGGCGTACTGGACGATGTCCGGGTTGCCGAAGTCGGTGTTGGAGTTTTCCCCGACCTCCAGGTCCATCTTCCACCTGATGAGCCCGTAGCCGTTGTCCTCCCAGATCAGCACGGTCAGCGGAATGTTCTCGCGGACCGCCGTCTCGATCTCCTGGGAGTGCATGAGGAACGAGCCGTCGCCGACCGCCGCCAGCACCTTCGTCTGCGGCCTGGCGAGCTGAACCGCGAGCGCGCCGGGCAGCGCGAAGCCCATGGTGGACAAGCCGTTGGAGATGAGGCAGGTGTTCGGCGCGTACGTCGGGTAGAGCCGGGCCATCCACATCTTCAGCGCGCCCGTGTCGACCAGCACGATGTCGTCGCGACCGAGCGCGGCGCGGGTGTCGGCGATGACGCGCTGCGGGGCGAGCGGGTAGCGCTCGTCCGCGGCGCCCCGCTCGAGTTCCTTGGCCAGCAGCGCGCGGGTGGCCGTGGTGTCCTCGTCGTCGACGGTCCAGCGCAGGCCGTCGAGTTCGGTGGCGAGGGCGTCGAGGGAGGCAGAGATGTCGCCGATGATGCCGACGTCGACCGAGTAGCTGTCGTCCACCTCCGCCGGGACGCGGTGGATGTGGACGATCTTCTTGTCACCGTCCGGGTTTATCCGGGACGGGTCGAACTCCTGCAGCTCGTAGCCGACGGCGATGACGACGTCGGCCTCCTCGAACCCGAAGTTGGTGTAGTCGCGCCGCATGAAGCCGAACGTGCCGGTCGCGCACGGGTGGTCGTCGGGCAGGACGCCCTTGCCGTGGAAGGTGGTCGCCGTCGACACGTCGAGTGCGGTGGCGAACGCCGTCAGCGACTTTGCGGCGCCGCCGCGCGCCGCGCCGTGTCCGGCGAGGATCACCGGCCGGCGGGCCTCCCGCAGCAGCTCCACCGCTCGATCGATCTGCTTCGGGGACGGTGCCTCGGGCTGCACGACGTTCCTGCGCAGCGGGCGCAGGTCCGAGCCGTCCGTCGCCGCGTCGACGTCCTCGGGCACGGCGAGATAGACGGCGCCGGGCCGCTCGGACTCCGCGGTCTTGAACGCGCGCCGCACCATCTCGGGGATGGCCTGGGTGGTCGGGACCTCCGCCGACCACTTCGTGACCGGGGCGAACATGCTCACCAGGTCCACGAACTGGTGGGACTCCTTGTAGTTGCGCTCCTTGCCGACCTGCGCGGTGATCGCGACGACGGGCGTGCTGTTCGTCATGGCGTCGGCGACGCCCAGCATCAGGTTGATCGCGCCGGGCCCCAGCGTCGCGGACATCACCCCCGCCGAGCCGGTGAGCCGGCCGTGCATCTCCGCCATGAAAGACGCGGCCTGCTCGTGCCGGGTGAGGACGTAGCGGATCTTCTCCGAGCGGGCGAGGGCGTTGGTGAAACGGATGTTCTCCTCGCCGGGTACGCCGAACACCACCTCGACGCCCTCGTTCTCCAGGCAGCGAACCAGGAGTTCGGCCGCTCCGTCGGGGGTCTGCTTCCGGTGCTCGGCGTCGCTCACGCTGATCGTGTCCTCTCCTGAGTTCTGGCCGCGCCGATGGGCGGGCCGGTCAGCCGTCTACCCCGGCCGGCCGCACTCACAAGCTCACCCCGAACCAGAAGGAAGCCAACCGCGTCCTCGCGATCGGACGGGCACCGGTCGAGCACGGCTTCGCCCATCTCAAGAACTGGCGGATCCTCATCAAGCTCCGCACCGACCCCGCCCGCGTCACCCGCCTCCTGCGCGCTCTGCTCGTCCTGACGAACATCGAAATCAACCGCTGACAGATGATCTTCTTCGCGGACTCCCGTCCATGACCAGCGTGATCATGTGGAGAATCGGTCACACCAGCCCCTTGAACTGCGACTTCAAGTTGGCGGAGGCTCAGTGGAGCCCACCCGGTGGACTCCACTCCCGCGACCGTGCGCTCGCACCGCACCGGTGCGGCACCCCTTGACCAGGTTGGCCACTCCGCACGTTTCTCCTTGACACAGCCCCTTCCGGCCCCTGATCAGGGCGTGGTCAAGGGGGTATGTGTAACGCCCCCGGTGCGGTGCGGTGCGGTGGTGCGCGCCGCATCGCACCACCGCCGTCCCGGAGGTACGGCTACGCGGTGGTGCGCTGCGCTTGGTGCGCCTCCATCGCCTGCTTCATCCCCGCGGCCTCCAGCTGGTGCAGGACATCGGCGACGTCGCCGTGGTCCTCGGTGAGGATGTTTCGTCGAAGCGGACGATGGTGTCGGCGATGCCCGGCGCGCCGGCCGGACACACGCTCTGGCACAAGAGCTCCAGCAGCAACCCGGGCGGACTCGAGCGCCGTGATCCCGACGAGCTGCGGCGCGCCCTCACGCGCTACGCGCCTCCCACCCCGACCCGGTTGACCGCTTCGTTCCGTTCGAGCGGCCGCATGTGTTGCTGTCCCTGGCCGAGCCGGGCGACATTCTCCGGAGGGTTCGGGTGGAGCTGCCCGCGGAGAGGGCCGGCCTGCGTACGTACGTGCCTGCTGGCCTGCTCATGCGGGTGGGGCGATCATGATTTCGGTGCCGAGGTTGTTCATGCGGGTGTCCTTGTACATGGTGGTTTCGCCGTCGCTCCAGCGGATCATGAGGTCGTTGGTGAGGCCGTCGCCGGTGAACTGCCCGGTGGTCATGATGACGCTGTGGGTCCAGGTCTTGTTGGGGCCGTGGATGGGCTGCTCGCTGCCCAGGCCGCCGGTGGTGGTGCCGACATAGTTGTTGAGCGCGCCGCTGGACCAGCGGACCATGAGGTCCCACTTCTGGTTGCCGGAGTACTGCCCCGCGGTCAGCAGGGTGGCGTCCTTCCAGGTGCTGTTGGGGTCCTTGAGCTTGTACTCCTGGCCCATGGTGCCGGCGCTCACGTTGGTGAAGAGGCTGAGTTCGCCGTCGGACCAGCGGACCATGAGGTCGGTGACGTAGGTGGCGGCGTTGAAGCGGCCGGCGGCGATCTGGGTGGCGTGGCTCCAGATGGATCCTGAAGGAGCCATCTCGATTCCGGCACCGAGGCCGTTGGAGCCGACGTCTCCGTGCAGGGTCATCCGGCCGTCGTCCCAGCGGACCATGAGGTCGAACTCACCGGTGCCGGTGAAGTCGCCTGCGGTGATCGTGGCGACCGGCTTCCACCCGGCGTTGGGTGCGAGGAGCTGGCGTTCGGGACGGAAGCCGCCGTTGCCGTCACCGGGGTAGAGGGTGGCTTCGCCGTCGGTCCAGATGACGAGCAGGTCGCTGTGACCTGTGCCGGAGAAGTTGCCGGAGGCCATTTGCTTGGCGTGCTTCCACGTCTCGCCGCTTCCCGGCAGGACCGGGCCGTCCGTCGGAGGCTGGAAGGTACCGCGGCGGACGTTCTTCGGTCCGATGCCGTTGTTGGCGTCGTTGTAGAGGTCCTGGGCGTCCTTGCCGTAGAGCGGCGCGTAGGAGATCCAGTCGACGTCGCCGCCGCCGCCCATGCCCCCGACGTTCCCGATCACCTCTCCGGTTCTGGCCGAGGCGTTGTATCCCCTGATCCAAGGGCCGCCGGAGACACCACTGTGGTAGCCGCCGCACTCCATCTGCATCTGCCGGAACCCGTGCAGCCGACGGGTCGGTACATCACAGCGGATGGCCTTGTGCTGGCTGTTGTCGCCGGCGTGGGAGGGGTAGCCGATGACCGTCACGTTGTGGTCGTACGACGTCGAGGTGGTGAAGGTGAGGGCGCCGACGACGTCCTCGATCGCGCCTCTGCTGTTGGGGGCGACGGTGACGAAGGCGAAGTCCAGGTCCGAGACCGCGGCCCTTGTCTGGCCCGTGTTGGGGTAGCGGGGGTCTTTGTAGACTTCGCCGACTGCGAAGAGTCCCCATGGCTGGTTGGCCGGGATTTTCAGGAACTGGTACTGCGGTACGAAGACACGGTGGGTGGCCGCGTTCAGGCCGTTCGCACAGTGCCCCGCGGTGAGTACCAGGCTCTTTCCCTTGCTACGCACGACGCTGCCGGTGCAGTAGGTCGCGTTTCCGCCGACCGGTGTGCCGTCGAAGAAGAACGTCCCCACCATCGGGAGGCCGTCGAAGTGCGCGGCGTGGGGCGTGTCCCGTGGTGCAGCGGCGGGCGAGTTGGGTGCTGACGGAGCTTTGGGCCCGGCGTCGCGGGCGGCGTCGATCGGCTTGGCCTGGGCCATCCGGTCAGCTGTCCAGTACTGCTCGTCCGCGCTTGGGGCCCGGGAGGCAGGGGGTGATTTGGGGGTGGACGCGGGAGGAGAGGGGGGAGCGGATACCGCTGGTGCGGGCGGAGTGGGAAGCGCCGACGCGGAGGGCTTGGAGCCGGCTAAGTCTGTAGGGCTGGGTGTGGGGGGCGACGACGAGGCTGAGGGTGAGGGGAGCGTTATGCCGGCCGGAGAGGGAGCGGCCGACGCTGCCAGGGCAGCAGGGGCGGTGAAGAGCACGGTGCTGGTACCGAGCGCGAGTGCGGTCAACCATCTTGATCTCAATGACTTGCTTCCTGAGTGCAGCGATGACGCCTGGCATCGCAGTGTGTTGGTGCGTCAGTTCGATGAAGAGGGCAGAGTAGGCAACGGTGTGAAAGATCGTCAAAGAACTAAGACAGGCGACAAATAATGCGATTACGGGCATGGATCGGCGCGGCAGTCATGACGATTCCGCTGTACCTGGCACTCGGAGCCGAGGGCGCGCAGGCCGCTCCGCTTACGGATGTGCCATCGCCGCTTCCAAGCGGCACCGACCAGCCGGTTCGGCCTGGAGAGCAGGTCAGCGTCTCGGTCGGCCTACAAGACTCTGTCGGCAACGGCGACAGGGTCTTCTCCGAGGCGTTCACCGCCGATGGCCGGATGAGGATGAACGACCCGCAGGTCACCGCGGTCGTGACGATCTCGTGCACCGCTGCGCCCGGGGTCTACGAGGTGCGCATCGGATCAGGTGGGGACCGCAACCCCTCCGAGGTCACGCGGCTCTGGGGGCGGGTCCGGGTGGCTCCGGCTGAAGACGGGGATCGCGAGGCGTGCGCCAGGCGGGTCTCGGGGCTGCCGCCTGAGCCCCAGGAGGAGCGCTGGCCCGCGGACGTGGAATGGCCCGCGAGCCCATGGGACGTCCGGTCGGTGAGGGCCGGCGGGGAGCTGACGGCGACTGACGGCCTGGGGACGGGCGGCGACGGAAGCGTCACGTTGACCTCGCCGGTGTTCACACGACCAGTCGTTATGCACGGAGCGAGGCGGGTCTCGGCGGTTGTCCGTATCAGGTGCGACGCGAAACCAGGCCTCTACACCGTGGTCTGGCAAGAGAAGGGGGCGCCGTCAAAGGTCTGGGCCCGACTGCGGGTGGAACCCGCAGCCCCTGACTGCCGAGATCCTGCCCCGACGCCGGCCGACCTGTTCAAGAGCGCGCCCGCCTGGTTGGCGGCAGGCATCTGTGCTGCCGCGCTTGCAGCGGGGGTACGTGCCCTGAAGCGGAAGCGGCGCGCCCGCCCTCCCCTGGCATCGTGACCGCACTCCGGAACGAGTTGTAAATCCTGTTCGCCTGCGCCCCCGATAAGCATTCCGGTTATTCCTGTCGAACCATAAGAAGGGTGCCCCGTCACCTTCTGAGACCTGTTGAATCGGACGGTATGGGAACGTCTTTCATCGTGGCTGGAACAGTTCCGGAAATGACTTGAAACGCAACCCGACTGCACGTTCGCCGAGTTGCGGTGGCAGGCCAAGTCGACGTCTCGCCAGGTCAGGCGGGTGCGGAGATATGTTTTGCGCCGCTGCGGCTTGAAACAGCCCGCCTGTCCGCGCTCGCCCGATAGCTGCTTGAGTAGGGAACCTCAGCACTTGCTCAAATCTGTTGATCATCCCGCGAAGATCGCTAGTGTTCATTCTGCTCCACCGAACACGACACTAAGCAGATCAGGGAATATCACGTGAAGCTCAAGAATTCAGTTCATGCCGCGATGCTCACCACTGCACTGATAGCGGGAACCGCTGCCCCGGCCATCGCCGCCAGCGGCGGTTCCGCAGTCAGTGCGGCGGACCGGGTCACGGCCACGGTGCAAAAGGCCACCGGTACCGCCGACGTTGCGCCTGACAGCACCAGAGGCACGGTCATGGCGACGGACCGCGGGCTCGTCACCGTGACGACCCCGGCCAGCGCTGACGGGCGGGTGACCGTGGCGGCCTCTGACGGTTCGGCGGTGACGATGACCTTACCCGCGGCGGTCGGCGCCGCAGGTACCACCTCGGCGGCCGGCACCACCGTCTATCCCGACGCGGCCGCGCACACCGACCTCGCCACTCAGGCCACCGTCGGCGGTGGAGCCCGCGCCCTGGTCACCCTCAAGGACGCCAAGGCCCCCACCACTCAGCGCTTCAACCTCGGTCTCCCCGAGGGCGCCAGCCTGGTGGCCGATGGGAACGGCGGCTACGACATTGTCACCTCGGCCGGCGGAGCAGGCCTCGTCGCCCGGGGCCACATCGACGCCCCTTGGGCGAAGGACGCCAAGGGCAACTCGGTTCCCACCAGGTACAGCCTTGAGGGCAACACCCTCGTCCAGACCATTGAGACCGGCCCCGACACCGCTTTCCCCGTGGTGGCCGACCCCCATTACACCTGGGGCATCATCAGCGGCACCGTGTATTTCAACAAGAAGGAGACCAAGGTCCTCGCTCTCGGCGGGACCGTTGTGGGTTGGCTGCCGCACCCGGCTGCGGTCGTCGGGGGCCGCTCCCTCGCGGGTATCGCGGGGTACGCAGTTGCGACCGATCAGTGCATCAAGTTTAAGGTCAACCCCGCGCTGGCACCCCTTTCGCCGGCGGCAGCCGTGGCCGGAAGCGGCACTTACAAGGGCAGCGCCGGCGACGGATACTGCAGGTAAACAGACCGGCAGCCACGCGTTCCCGAACAGGGACAACGGCTGGCCCTGGCAGCCGAAGAGACACATTTCGGCTTCCGAATCAGAAAGGTCGCGGAATGGACACTCTAACCGCTTTGGCATCGGCCGCTTTCGGCTCCACCGTATACCTTACGACTCTGTCCACGGTGAAATGGCTGAACCAGCTGAACCCGCGTGTTAAAGTCGCGGGCCTGATTGTGACCGGCTTGGTTCTGTGCGCCATTATCGGGACTATCGCGTTCGCGAGCCAGAGCGTCGTGATCGGATTCATCGTAGGCGCCGGCCTGACACCGCCCGTACACCGATGGATCCTGCAACGACGCCAGCACGTCGCCAGTTCTTGACCTTCGACGAAGTCGAATCTCAGAGAACCCGATAGCCCCCCATCGCGTCGTTCGATGCTGCGGGCGAGGGCGGTGTCAGCGACATCCCACAGGTACGGCGGTGGGCCCCAACGAAGTCTTTCTTGGGGCCCACCGCCGTCCGCCGGGAATGCGCACCGGAGCAGGACACCAGCCCAATAGTGTTAGCGAGACTGTCAGCGCTCGGATGCCGACGGAGGACGAAGCCGCTCAACTGCGCATCGGTAGCCGAGTCCGGGTCATCAGCGTCGAGCGACTCACCCGCGATGCACAGAGCCGTGCTCCGGAAGTGATCGAGGTGTCGCTCCAGCTGACCGCCTCCAGATCGCCGATGACCACTTGCCCTTGACGGGAGGGCGATTTGGCGGCGACACGCCGGAACGAGGAGACAGGGCAAAGCGCTTCAGGATAACTTTCAAGCCTCTCGATGTCGGAGGTGAAGGTGACAACCGCTCATGACCCCGTGTCAGCCGTGGACGCGCTGCTGAGTGCCGGCCAGACGCCGCTCTTGCCCCCTGCCTACAGGGGACCTCTACGGCGCGCCGCGGGACTGACCCAACGCCAGGTGGCCCAAGCCGTCGGTGTCAAGCCTCTCCAGATCATCCGATGGGAGGCAGGGGAGGCCGAGCCGCGCCTTGGTGAGCGCCGAGCCGCATACAGTCGTCTGCTCCAAGGGCTGGCCCAGCAGCACCCTGACGTCATCGCGTCAACCGAAGTCCCATAGAACGATGAAGGCCGCCCCTACGCCAACAGGCAAGGCCTCAATACAGCTCGACTCGTCCAGCCTGCACAGCTCGAGTCGTGTCCGGTGAGGTGACCTCGCCAGCGGTGATGTTCGTAGGCCCGTGGGCCCGCGTGGTCACCGGTACCCCAGGAAAAGCGGCTCCGCACTCGGAGGCATCGTTCCGGTGCCCTGTCTGGTCACATTGCCGTACACGACTCCCCGCTCAGGGGAAAAACGGTCCGCGTCCGCCTCGGCAACCAGGTCCAACACCGTGCGCCCCTTCCTGTCCCGGCTGGGCGAGCACGACGCGCTGGGCGCGGCCCCGGCCGGGCGGCGCCTGCCGAAGGCGGTGCGCCGTCTGCCCGCGCTTCGCGCATCCTTGCCGAGCTGATGCAGGGGGCGGACTGGCCGCAGTTGGCCCGTCGGCTCGTCGGGCTCCAGCAGGCCGGCGTCGATCTCGCCATCTTTCTGCCGCGGATGGGCCGCATGACCGCCGGAGTTCACCAGGCCGTCGTTGCCAACGCGGTCCGGACGAAGGCGGAGGGCACCGACCGGTGGGCCGACCTCCTCGAGGCGAGGATGCCGGAGGGCTTGGTCCGCGACGCGATCCTGGCGCCCCCGGCCTGGCCGGACATCGCCGCTGCGATGGGCTGGCTCGACGCCCGCGGTATCGAAGTCGCCCGGATCCTCATGGACGCACACCGGTCCGGGGTCGGCGTGGACCAGGCCGTTGGCGCCGTCACCGCGGCCGCCGCCAAGACCCCCACCCCCGCACCCGCCCGGGCGGCGACTGCCGTTGCCGCGCCCACTCCCGCCACGGCGGCGACTGCCGCTCCCGCGCCCGCGCCCGCTCCTGGGGCCGCGGTCGGCGCCGCGAGGGACGTGCTGGCCGAACGCATGGGCGCGGCCGCCGATCCGTGGGCCGCGCCCGCGAGTACGGACGCCAAGCGCTCCTGGGGCCCGCTGACCGAGGGCCTGGCCGTGCCCCGGGACCTGGACCTCGGCGATCGCGCGAAGGCCTTGGAGCAGCTCGGCGTGAACCGGCTCGCGCACGCCACGATCGTCGGCGTCGTCAAGGACGCGCTGCCCGAGACGGGGGTGAGAGGAAGGGCAAGCAGCTGTGGGGGACGAGCGCGCGGACCGGGAAGGGTTCACGCGGGAGCCGCCCAAGACGTTGAAGAGGTCAGCCGTTCGCGGCCGGTGACGGGGCGTCGGGCAAGTGTCTGTTTGCGAACCCTCAGTTCAATCCTTGGGTGAAACCCTTGCAATTCACCCAAGGGTTGCTACCTTTGAGGGCATGCCAAACAACGAGAAGCCCCGCCTCATCCCGACCGGCAAGTGCTGGTGCGGCTGCGGGAAGGATGTCGGCCTCGGCAAGTTCTTCGCCGCCGGTCACGACAAGATCGCCGAAGCAGCGCTCATGGCGCTCATGTACGACGGATCTGTCGCCCAGTTGCTCCACGCCCACGGCTACGGCTCGCACCACTCGGTCCGCCACGCTGCTGTCAAAGATCCGAACTGTTCATGGGAGAAGTGCGCCGACTGCAACTACAGCGGCGCCCCCGCCAGCATTGCCAACCACCGTAAGAAGGACCACCCCCAGGGCTGAGCTCAGCGTCTATCCGCCTCGGCGCCGGGGCCAGGCGGTGCCGGCCGGAGGGCGGCCGCGGGCCGCGCGGGTGCGCCCGGGGCCTCGGCCGTCGGCCCGGGAGATCGGCGGCCGAACGAGCCCGGCGGGCGGCCGGAGGCGCTGAGGGAGTAGCGGGGCGGGGGCCGCTGCCCAGGGGTCGGCGCTCGATCATTCCGCGAGGCTGGCCTATGCCCGGTTCCCCCCTTTTGAAGGGGGGAACCGGAACCCCTTCCCCGGCGCCGCCGGGGGCCGTGAAGGTGGGACTCGTACGCCCCGCCGGGCGGGCATTCAATAGCCGGAAGGGGACAGGAAGTACCGCCCACCTACACACGCAACCCCCTCATTCAAGATTCTTCAGACGGGGGATCGGGGGAGTTCCTGCACGTCAGCGCTATCGAATGGATCCCGCCCGGCCCGCAGCGTGGTGCCAGGCAAAACCTTGCGCTGCCCCTCCTGCTGTCTGGCTGCCCGGTCAAGACACCAGGGGTTGCGGGGCTAGGTGCATCGCGCCGCAGTCTGCGGATCGTCCGCAGACCAACAACGGGAGGGAACCCCTCATGTCCACCACCACCGACCAGCAGCCTCAGTTCCAGCAGCCGGCCCCACAGTCCCCGAGCACCGATCCCGTGCTGCTCCTGGTCATGGGGATCGTCGTCGTCCTGGTCCTGGGCGCCACCGGCTACCTGTGCGTGGTCCACCGCTCGCTGGCCGGGCCGATCGGCGCCGTGGGCGGGGTGGCCTCGGCGCTGGCTGCCGCGTTCGGCGTGGCGCTCGCCCTGCGTCGCCGGTGACTTCCGGGGCCCCGCCGAGTGATTGCCCGGTCCGGGGAGAAACTGGGTGACGTCGCCATCGCGGCCGCGACGTCGCTCTAGGGCTGGGCAAGCTGGCCGCCTTGCGGGCCCGGTGAGGGTTGCACCGGGAGGGGGATCCACGGTTGCACGTAGAGGTGCACTACGGGTTGCACCGGAGGTGGTACCGGGAGTGGGACCCCCTGTATAGCGATCATGAACACCTGCGCAGGTCAGGTCCTGTGGGCAAGCCTGTCGAGCGTGCCGACACCTCTATGTACGCGTAAGCCGGACAGAGAGGTGTCGTTCTCGAGGGCCTGGCCAGCGGACCTGGCTGGCGGCCGCTACAGGTCGGCGGGTGCCGGGCCGCGCCCACCAGGGGCGCGGGACGGTGACGGTCCGCTCCGCAGGACCGCACGGCGGCCGAGCCCCTGGGGGAAGGTCCGGCGTGGGGGGCGTGGAAGAGGGGCGCGTCGTGCCGGGTCACCGGACCGGTAGGGCCCGCCGCCGGGCCGGGGCTGCCCGTGGTCGTGAAGGCGGGTGCGGCGGTCCGGCCGGGGAGCGGGGGAGAAGGCGTGGGTTCCGTGAACCGGTTCACGGAGCTGGTGCCGGGTGCCGGGTCCGGGAAACGTGGACAGGGCCGGCCCGGCGTGTGCGGGTCGGCCCTGTCGCGTGAGGCACTCGCGCGCCAACGCGGTGCTTCTTTTGTCCCTGCTGCGGAGTCACCTACTTCAGGGGTCCGCCGGTTGCCCGGTGGAGTGCGTCTCCACGATGTTCTCCCGGGGGACCGAAACGCAACTTCTGTTTGGACGGGATTGGACGAACGGGAGCGGGCGTCCTGGTTCGGCGGGCGTTGCGCGGCGTCCGCCGAACCCCTCCGAGGGGGGATCCTCTCAATATCTGGTCGACTCGCGGTCTTTGCGCAGGTCAGAGCGCCCTCGTATCTTTTCGTGACTCTGGGACGCCAGTGGACGAATGCAGAGACATTTCAGGCGTAAGGGATGTGGGTCCTGGGGTTCCGTGTCCTGGCCGGCGTGACTGTCTGTCATGCTGATGGTCCCGGACAGGCGACGCCAATCGCCCCTGGGGAAGCGCCACTTGGCGCGGAGTCACCATCTCGGGAGGGCGCTGTCCCGCGCCCTCCCGTCCTACTACTTCAGGGATGCCCGGGGATGCCCCGGTGTCCCGGACGGGAGTTGTCATGGGAGTGCGCGAGAAGGCCGTCTCGGACGGCCGGCAGCGGGGAGCGGACGGCCGCGCGCCGGGGCTGACGATGCCGCAGGCGGTCGTGATCAGTGTGGTCATGCCGGTGGTGTTCGTCCTGGCCGTGGTGCTGAGCCTGCGGGGCATGGCGATGACGGAGATCTTCCAGCTCCTCGGCGGCGCGGGCGCCATCGGCACGGTTCTGCTCGTCGCGGTCACGCCGGGAGGCCGGGGTGCGGTGGCCGCGGCCGTCCGTGCCGCGCTCCAGGCCGGCCGGTAGAGCGGGGGGCAGGGCCATGGGACGTCCTGAACTCCCGGTCGACCACACCGTCCCGGCGCGCGGCGAGCTGGCCGTCGCGCTGCGGGAGCTGCGCGCTGCGGCACGCCTCACCTACGACGACCTCGCGGTGAGCACCGGGGTGTCGGCGGCGACACTCAAGCGTGCGTCCTCGGGCCGGAGCGTGCCGTCCTGGCAGACGGTCCAGGCGATCGTCGACGCCTGCGGCGACCCGGACGGCGCCGTGGGGCACCTGTGGCAGCGCGCCCGGATCAGCGAGCGCGACCGCCTGAAGGGGCTGCGCCGGCCCGGTTCGCCCGAGCTGGTGACGACGGCGGGGGACTTCAGCGAGGCGCTGGAGTACTTCTACGAGCGGGCCGGCGCTCTGCCGCTGCGCCGGCTCCAGGCGCTGGCGGGCGGGTCGCACGTGCTGCCGGTCAGCACGGCCGCGCGGATCGTGCGCCGACAGGCGCTGCCGGCCAGCCGCCAGCAGTGCATCGCCTACCTCACGGCCTGCGGGATCGGGCTGCGCCTGCTGCGGCGCTGGGCGGACGCCTACGACCGGATCACCGCCCCGCGCACCACCGTCCGGGGGCTGAGCGATGCGGATGCAGCCCTGGCCATCAGGAACATGTCCTCCGAACGCATCGGCGAGGGCATCCGCCTCCTCGATTTGCGCCACGATCCCAGCCAATATGCATATGCCGTCGCGCGGGGAAGGACGTTCGTGGAGGAGCTGCTTGCCGACCCGGTGAGGGAGACCTGGCTCCCGACTGAGCGGCATCATCCTCCGTCGCGGCGTCCGCGGGCGGCGTGAGGCGTTCCGGTGCCGGAGGCCGGGCTGGTTTCCGGGTGGCGGTGCAGGGGCTGCGGTGAGGTGCGGCGGGGTAGGTAGGGGGGCCGGGGTGCGGCCTGGCCATCAGGGGCCGCGACGGGGCCGCTCCCCGGTTGTGTCTTGGTGGGCATGGGTGCGGCGGCCGTCCGGTTGGGGCGGCCGCCGCGGTGGTGGGGGTGGGTTAGTCCTGGGCTGCGGTTACGGGCTGGCGGACCGCCCAAGACCGGCCCGGCCAAGTCCCGCTGACCCGCCCGCGAGGAGAGCCCCGACCGTGTCCACCCCCGCACCCGACCCCGCCGCCGAACCGTTCGCCGAGTCGGTGGCCGAAGCCGCCCAGACCGCTGCGGCGGCCTTCCGGCTGATGATGACGATCTCCGACGCCGTACGCCGCGCCGCCCAGAAGCTGCGCGACGGCGAGGAAGCCGAACTCGACCCGGGGGAGAAGAAACTCGTCCCGGGCTGGTGCGACTCCGGCTCGGAGGGTCAGGGGCTCCTGATGGTGCTGCGGACGAGGGCGTAGGGGATCACGCAGAAGGCCGAGAGGGCGCGACGATCATGCAGGTTTCGGCACCGAAGCTGGGAGCAAGTCCTGACTCGATTCTGTTGGAAGTCAGCGGTACTGGGCGGCCTTGTCTCGGGCGAAGGTCTCCAGTCCGCTGCGCGGATGCATGTAGACGTAGCGGTCGGCTGCTCGGATCTGTACGGCGTTGAGCTCGTCGACTGCGGCCTTGGAAATCCTGCCCGTCAAGTTCTTCGGTCCGAGGGCCAGTAGATGCCTGGGACCGATGGGCAGGACGAGGGTGTGGGCATCACCGAAGGCCATGTTGATCGGGAAGGGCCTGACGTCCGTGCGCAGGGTCACGGCCGGGGTGTCCCCGATCAGGAACTGCCCGTTCTCCGGAGCCAGTACCTCCAGATGCCACTCGGCCGCCGCCATGTCGCGGACTTTGTTGAACATGTCCTCGATGCTGGTGCGGAACAGCTCGCCGTTCCCGAAACTCCGGGTGACCTCGGATTGCGCGATGAGGCGCTCGGCAAAGGAGCCGAGGGAGCCGGGACCGGGCAGATGGAGCCCAGTCTGGCGCAGTGCCTCACGGCGTAGGGGCTCCGGAAAGCGCTTGAGGAGTTCGCTGCGGACCTTGCCGCTGACCGTTTTGAACGCGGCAGTGTGCACGCTTTGGTAGCGATGCGACCGTACATAGTGGAGCACGACCAGGTTGCGCAGCACCTCCACATGCGGGGGGTGGGCGAACGGACTGCCAGCCTTCGCAGCGGTGAGGGCAAGTGGTACATGCGTCTCTACCGAATTCCACAGGTCCTCTGCAGTCGCGGAGTCGAAGGCCACGAAGTCCTTGGCCGCGCCGCATGCCCGGGGCCCCTTGAGTTTCTGCCGCCGCTTCGGGTTCTGTACGTCGAACGGCAGAAGCTGTCGGCCGCCGGGGCCAGGCATCGTGAACTCCCGGAGAAGCACCTGGGAGACGAGGTGCTGCGTGGATATGTGTGTCGCGTTCACCCAACAGATTCTGCCAAGGTCCCGGTGCCCACGGCCAAGGTTTTGATCCGGGGAAAGCGTGGAGCTAGTGGAGCTGGCCCTGAGTGAGTGAGATGCGGCGGCCCCTGGCGTTGGAGACCCATACGCCAAAATTCATGACTACCAGCTCCGCTTCATCGTGTACGAAGGACCGGTACAGGAGACACGAAGGGGGCGCCAGTGGGTAAGGCATCGTCGGCGAAGCGCGCGGCCAAGGTCGGAGGCACCCGGGATCACACAGTGCCTCAGATGTATTTGAGGCATTTCGCTCGGCACGCGGCACGCCGCAAGTATGAGTTGATGGTGCGACGGCTCGGCAGGATCGGCGAGCCGTTTCCCGTGACGCCTACCGGTATCGCTGCCGAGACCGGCTACTACTGGGGCATCAGCGCGGATGGAGTCCCTCACCACGCCGTTGAGGAGCTGTTCACCTCCCTGGAAGGTCGCGCCGACTCCGTGTTGAAGGTCCTGCTGAACGACCCCGAGTGGGCCCTCACGCCGCAATGGCCGCTGGGCCCGGACCAGCGCCACGTCCTCGCCTGGTGGATGGCCGCCCAGATCCTGCGCACCACCCGCCAGCGCAAGCGCCTCACCCACCGGCGGGCACAAGCGCCAGACCTCACCGCCGTTCCCGACGAGGTGCACCAGCTCGCCGAGAACAACCCGCACCTGCGCTACATCGTCGAGAACATCGTCACGCTGGCCATCACCCTGGAAGCCCGCCCGTGGGCGCTCGGCTTCAGCGACATGTGCCTACTGACCAGCGACACCCCCGTCGTCGTCTGGAACCGCCCCGACGAAGAGGACCAGATACGCGCCGCCGCACTGAGCGACATCATGCTCCCGCTCGACCCCCACCGCTTCCTGTTCTTGCCAGGGCCCGTGACCCGACAGGACGACCGCCGCAAGGAGGTGGATCACCTGATGCACGCGAGGGGCGCCGTCGGTATGGCGCTCGTGGGGGTGGCGTACGACGTGGCCGACCAGTTCGTGATCCACCACCCGGAGCACGACCCCTGGAAACACTGGAAACCGACCGGCCCCTCACAGCCGAAGTCCTGGGAGGGCGAGACGCACTCCGGTCCGCAGTATGTACTGCAGTACGCCGTGTTCCCGCCCGATCAGAACATCGAACGCCGCTGGACCATCGAACACCCGCCCCCGCGCACTCCAGCTGCTGCTCACTCCTGACCGTACGAAGAGCCAGCGTTTGATCGACGGAAGTGCGTGATACACACCCGCTATTCTGGCGGCCCCTCGGTCGAACCGTACGGCCCGCGGCTTGTGACAAGCCGTGTCGTCACCGGTCCCAGTCGGCTGTGGCGCCTTGGGGGTCCAGGGCATTCGCCGCACGGAGGTCTCTGTGGCTGCCCTGTGCCATCTCCTGATCGTGAGCCGCTTGTGCGCTGGAGCTAAGAGGGGCGATACCCATGCGTTGATGAAATGACTTCTGGGCCGCGACTGCCTGGTCACCTGCCTCCCGTGCCACCTCGGCGCGCAAGCGCCGTGCCACCTCGACTTCACCCACCTCGCGCATGTAGGCGAACGCCTTCTCCGTATAGGCGCGCACACCTGCCCAACCCCGCGGCTTCGACTGCTTGTACGCGGCGATGACAGCGAACAGAAGGAGTTCGTCATCACTGCCCTGATCACCCCATACCCGAGGGGCGATCTTCGACATGACGTACGCGGTGCCGTAGAAACCCTGCTCTCTGGGATCCTCCACCCGCCTGGCGTGCTGAAGGAGGGAATCGGACTTGTTCTCCGGGCTGTCGACTTCCTCCAGCCACCGGCGTACGAAGCGTCCAATGTCCTGACCCGCTACAACGAACTGCGCCTCTTCACCGACCATAGGGTCCCCCAGCTTGAGGTGGATACGGCCAAGCCACTGTGCCAGTTGGCGACGCCTACAAGGGACTCAACCTGCGAAACAAACCGCTGTGACACGCGGAGCGGACAAGCTACCCGCCGCGCCCAGTGCGCCATCGGCCGCAGGGTAGCTCCCCGGACTCGGAGCGCCCCGGCTCCTGACCCCAGTTCTGATGTGGTGCCGGCGGGTGGGTGGCGCTCGGGCGTCCTGTACCTCCCGCAGCCCGCCGAACCCCAGCCGTCCGTGCCGGTACGGCCGTCCTCGGCACGCGCGAAGGCGGACCAGGAGCGGTCGATGTGCCTGCTGAAGGCGATCGACGAGGCCGCCGTCGTCGGGTCCGGCCTGCCGGGGGAGCTGTCGGAGTTCGAGCGGATCGTCCTCTTCGGCGTCGCCGAACTCCCGGGCCAGCAGTACCCGCCACCGGGCCACGACTACCCGCGCACCTGACCCCACGCCGGGCGGGCCGCCTTCTGGTGCACTTCGATGGCTTTGTTCAACGGTCGTAGTCGATGTGGAAGTCGTCACGGGCGAATCCCTCGTTTTGCCGCTGTTGGCGGGTGGGGTTGCTCCGCAGCGGCCCGGAGACGGTGACCTGGTGTTCACGGGTGGCTTGTTCCAGGTGGGGCAGGGAGGTGTAGGCGGCGTCGACCATGTGCTCGTCGGGCAGCAGCCCGCGGCGGGCCAGTCGGGTGTGGATGCCGGGCAGGACCTGGCGCCGGGCCCCCGCCGTCAGCCATGTCGCTCGTGCGGGTGTGATGACGGCATGCTCGGTTTCCGTCGCTGTGGCCGGTACCCCGACAAGGCCGTTGTCGGTGGTGTGGGGGATGCTCGGCGTCATGAGTTCCCCTGTGCCGTCGGTCCGTTCGTCGTGGGACCGCATTGATGCCTGGCTGCGCGTGTACGCCCCCGCCTCGTACGAGATCCTTGCGCCTCCTGCGGATCCCGACCGGATCGAGGCGGCACAAACGGAGATGGGTTTGCGCTTCCCGGTCGACCTCGTCGATTCCTTGCTCTGCCACGACGGCCTGTTGGAGTGGGGCAACCTGTTTCCGGGGGAGATGCCGCAACCGGTTGTGCTGATCGTGGACCACTGGCGGATGTGTGAGGAGATCGCGGGGGACGACGACGACCTCCGCGGTTCTTCCGGGCCGTCGGGCGAGCCCTGGTGGCATGTTCGGTGGATCCCCTGGGCCCATGGCGACGGGGACGCGCAGGTGATCGATATGCGCGAGGGCCCGGAGCAGGGGCGGCTGGGTACCGCGTGCCACGACGGCACCGGCCACTTCGGCGAGGGCTGGCCTTCGCTGGCCGCCTATCTGGCGGAGGTGGCCGACGTCCTGGACCACGGGGGTATGGTCGACGGCTGCGTGCCCTACCTGACCGGCGACGGCGAGCTGTGGTGGTCCTTCGAAGGCGACACCGACCTGAACGGCGCCCCATTGATACCCGCGCCCGCCCCGGGAAGGGAAAAGGCCCTCGCGGCGCGAGCCGGCTGGAGCCTGGCCGAGTTGCTGGGGCCTCCGGTCGGGCCGCCGGATGACGGCGCCACCGCGAT
The DNA here is from genome assembly GCF_041432505.1 of Streptomyces virginiae. Lineage (GTDB taxonomy): Bacteria > Actinomycetota > Actinomycetes > Streptomycetales > Streptomycetaceae > Streptomyces > Streptomyces virginiae_A. The sequence continues at coordinate 6,263 of NZ_CP107872.1, read as the reverse complement.
CGAGGCGGTCGCCGCTGACTGGGGAGTCGTCCTGCCGGCGGACTACGTGGCCGTAGCAGCTGCGTACGGCGACGCCATGATCTCCGACTACCTGTACTTCTGCGGCGCCCGGAACCTGCGTGTGTACGGGGAGGAATGGAGCCATCGGCTGGCGGGCTCCCCTGCCGTGCCCTGCCCCGTCCTGCCGTCCCCCGGAGGGGCGCTGCTCTGGGGGCACACCATCGAGGGTGATCGACTTCTGTTGGTCCCCCAGGTGGACGGTGCCTGGACCGTATCGGCGTTCCGCAGGGGATGGGGCGACTGGCACGATACCGGGCTCGGCTTCGGCGAGTGGTTCCGCGCAGCCCTCGCCGGTGCGCTCGCCACCGACTGGCTGCCGCAGTGGGAGACGGGCCCCCACCCCGTCGAACGAGTGCATCCTCGGACCGTCTGATCACCTGAGGCACAACGGTGGTGTCTTCCGGCACCCGCTCCGTTCCAGCGGCCGCGCCTGCGTCGGCGGGTACGGGTGCGATGCGGGGCTGGGCTCCGTTGACCGAGAGCCTGGCCGTTCCGCGTGATCTCACCTCGGCAGCCTGCCGCGTGCTCTGAAACTGCTGGGAGTGGAGCCGGCCGCGTACGCCGGGAGGGGGTAGTGGGGTTCTCTGGTGTGTGGGGTCTGGTGTGCGGCACACCTCTGGCACTTTCGACACGAGGTTCCGGTCTGGTCGGGGTTTTCCCGTCGTGCGGGACGCGGGGGACGGGCCGGTCTGAGGTCCTGGGAGTGAGGCCTCGTCGAGCGGGTCGGATGGACCGGCGGTCCTTCCGACTCCTCACCGGCAACAGGCGGCCCCAGCCAGGGGACCGGGCTGGGCACGGTGGTCGGCACCTCCCGGTGCGGGCGCGGCGCACGGTTCACGGGCTGAGCCTCGCGTTGTACTCGTCGGCCCAGGCCGCGATGTCCCGGCCCGCCGGGGGATAACCCGGTGTCCGGGACGGGCTGGAGCGTGTCTGGGACGCTCGCCACGATGCCGGGGCACCTGAACCGCCTGACGGCCGACGGCCTCCTGGAAGCAGGCCACCGGTACGGCCCTGGTGTGCCTCTGCGTGGACGCGAGCCTTCATGACCTCACCACACCGGTGACCGCACGGCCCGCGCCTGCGTCCCGGTTGTGGGTCTCCCGATGGCGGCCCGCTTCCGCTCCGGGATCGACCCCGTCGCGACCCCGCTGAACAGGTTGGATCAAGCTAGGGGCGGGCGTCCATGCGGTGGATGAGCCGGCCGTCGGGGCCGAAGACGTCGATGAAGTAGCCCTTCTTGAAGGACGCCCCCTCCTTCGTCGTCAGGTGGGTGGTGACCGAGGTGTTCTGCCGGCGGAAGGTCGCGTCGGCCTGATCCGCGTTGCGGGTCCGGATGACTATCCGGGGCACGCCTTCCGGTCCGTCCTCGACCTGGATCCCGTACACGTCCGGGTCCCCGCCGGCCGCCCGGTAGCGCTCGGCCAGGGCCAGGGCCTCCTGGGGACCTGCCGTGGCCGTGGATGTCGGACCTGGCATGATCTGCTTTTGGGATTACTCCGTGCAGCCCACCAGCACCGCGGCTGCCGCCACCGCCGTCAGCGCCGTGCCGGCGCCCCGTCGTGATGTGTGCCCCATCTCCAACTCCCCTGTTGCGTAAGGATCCGGCGACCCTACGCGAGGCTCGCCGCGCCCGGAGGACCGGCCCAGTCGGCGCCGAGTTCGGCGAGCTGCGCCTGGTCGGTCGGGTCGCGTTCGGCTTTCTGGTGCACATCGATGGCTTTGTTCATTTCTGCTGGCCGGGCGAGCGTATGTAGTCCACGCCGGGTGGGTCGTGGGGGAGGAATCCCTTCGTGTCGTCCTTCCGCGGGAAGACCACCAGGTAGACCTTGCACAGCTGGGCGGTAGCGGGCCCCTGCGAGTCGAACCTGATCCCGGACCTCTCGTCGGGGTAGGTGTCAAACACCCAGGTTGCCGGTCCGGTGTAGGAACGGGCCGGCGCGTCGGTGGAGTGCCCGCAGTTCGGTCCGGGCCGTGTGACCCGTTCCAGGTCCGCAGTACCGTCCGCCCGGACCGTCAGGCGGCCGCCGTCCGAGCCTTGCCAGACCCCCGCCACATCAGCGATCGCGAGCGGTTCCTCACGGTCCTCGCCCAGCTCCAACCGGAAGGCGGCCACCAACGCCAGGAACAGCGCTGTCGCGCCTATGAACCACCAGAGGGTCCGCCGCCAGTCGGTACGCACCAGGTGCTCCTTCTCGTATCAGCCACGGCCAGACTGCACCTCCTGAAGCTGTTGAAGTCCGGGGTGCTGCGAAAGGAGAGCAGGTTCCGCCCGTCAAGGTTGCTTGTCTGATGATCTTTCATGTCCCGGGCGCCGGGGTGGGCTGCGGCCGCCCTGTGCCGCTGCAGCATGCACGGGCGGGATTCGGTGCCCTCGCCCGCTCTGGGGCAGCAGTACCACTCGGGCCGCCTATAGCCCTCCTACCGCGCCCAGTCGATGCCGAGGTTGGCGAGGGCTGCGAGTTGCGCGGTGTCGAGGCGGTCGCGTCGGGCTTTCTGGTTGCTGATCCAGATGCCGGTGCGGTGCTCCATCCCGTCGGGCAGCCGCTCGACGACGGCCCGCCCCGGCATCCCGCCCTCCCGCGCCACGTACTGCGCGAGGGCCTGGAGGCCTTTCTGGAAGGCGTCCCCGCCCGCCTGCGGCCCAGGCTCCGTAGTCGTCTTCGCCGCCGCCTTGCGGGCCCGTGAGGCCTTCTTCACGCCGAGCGCACCGAGCCGGCGCTGCTGTTCGGTGTTCAGCCGGTCCCAGTTCCTGCGCTGCGCGGCGAGCCACCGCCCGACGTCGTCCCCGTGCCGGGTCACCCCGGGCACGATCGCGGCCGGCCGCGCGCCGTCGGCGAGGAGCTGGGCGAGGTAGGCGTAGTGCCGCTGCCAGTCCACCGTCCACCCCAGCACGGCCGGGTTCCAGTCCGGATCGATCGCGGCCAGCTGAGCGGCCCGCCGCTCCGCGCGTACGGGGTCCTTCCCGAGCCCGCCGGGGCGGCGGATGTTCGTGAGCCACTGCCCGACCTGGACGTCCATGATCGCCACGCCCCGCGGCGCGGCCAGGCTCCCGTGGAGCTCGTAGTAGGCCCGCGCCGCCCCGAGGTTGGCCTCGAAACCGGCGTCGGCGGTGTCCCACACGACCCCCAGATCCTCCAGCTCGGCCGCCCGCTCCCCGGTCATCGTCCCGGCCCGGTACGCCCGCCGCTGGTCCGACAGCCACCTGCCGAGCGGGAACGCCCCCGCCTCCTCCACGTGCTCGTACGGGACGTCCAGATCCCCTTCGCGCTGCCGGTACCGGTAGGCGGCCTCGGCGCCCCGACGCCAGTCCTGCCGTTCGGTGTTGATCACCTGGTAGCTGATCCACTTCGCGATCAGCGCCGGGTCCCGCGGCGTCGCGAACTTCAGCAGCAGCCGTGACTCCTCCTCACCCTCCTCCGGCGCCTTCCCGACCGGCCGCGACGGGTCCACGATCCTTTTCTGATTCGCCTGAGGAATAGCGAGCATTTCCACAGCCTTTTCATCATGCGCCCGCAATCCCGCCAAAACCCGTACCAAAGGCCTATAGGAATTCGACGAAAGCATGTCCTCAGGATTTTCACCCTCCCGCAGAAACACGGGCACGATAAGGGTGGCCATCTTCCCCTCGCCGGGCTTCTGCCGCAAAGCCCGCCCGATCGCCTGGACGATATCGACGGCCGACCCCTTCGGATCGATCAGAGCCACACTGTCCGTGGCCCGAATATCGACGCCCTCGCCCAGGACCCGGCAATTCGAGAGCACGGCACGCCCGGCCCTGCGACCGAATTCCGCGAGCACGGACTGCCGGTGAGAGCCCTGGTGTTCCCCGCACAACCAGCCCGACCACACCCGCTCGGGATGCCGCCCCGGGTCGACGGCGTGCAGCCGCGCGGCGACCCGCTCCAGCCCTACGGCGAAGGCCTCTGCCTCCATGGTTCGGTGGTGGAACGTGATGGTGGTCTGCAGCCCGTACGCCGCCATCGTCTCCAGCAACGCGGTCTGCACCGCCGCGAGCCGCTGCCCCCGCAACTGTTCCTCGTACCGCTCTTCACTGTTCAGCCGTTGTGGAGTGACGACGGGGTCGGTGAGTTCCGCCACCACGATCTGATACTTCGCCAAAAGCCCCCGGGAAATAGCCGAAGCAAGCGAAAGCTCATAAACAACAGGCCCGAACACCCGCACATCGTCCATCGAGCACGCGAGGTCCTTCGGCAGCCGGTCCCACCGCGGCCGCGCCACCCACATCCGCCCCTCCGCCTCGGCCTCCTCACGCTCCCGACGCTCCTCCGCCGCGCGCCGGCGAGCCTCCTCCCGCTCCCGCTCCTGGGACCTCGGCGCCCGCTCCATCCAGATCCGCGGGGTCGCGGTCATGTAGAGCCGGCGCATTGCGGGGATGACCTCCTGCCGGTGGACGTCCGCCCACGCCTTCCCCGCCGACCCCGACGTGCGGTGCGCCTCGTCGACAATCACCAGGTCGAAGACGTCCATCGGTAGCCCGTACGCGCCCTCGTGGGCCTCGGCGATGACCGGCAGCGAGGCGTACGTGGCGTACACCGTGACGGGGCCGCGGCCGTGCCAGAGCCCGAGCTGGGGCGCCGACGTCGTGGTCCGGACGTCGAGCTGCCACAGCTGAGGGTCGTCCTCCAGCGAGCACACCGCGACAGCCGGCCCGGTGTGCCCGGCCAGCCGCCACTCCCGCACCGTCTGCGTGAGGAGATCGAGGGTCGGCAGGAGCACCAGGACCCGGCCGTGCCGGGCGAGCCGGAGCGCCGCCGCGGCCGCCATGAACGTCTTCCCGGTCCCGCACGCGGCCACCACCGTGGCCCGCAGACCCGCCTCCGGAATGTGTTTCCCAGGAGGAATATCCAGCCCTCGGACAATGGCCTCCACCGCCTCCTCCTGGTGAGGACGCAGCACGATGTCACCAGACTTCTGCATTCGACACTCCGTGAAATCGAAGCGGTGGGACAGACCCGCCGGGGGAGGGGTTGTGGTGTTCTCGGGATCCTACACAGCTACACGCCGCATCTCCGCCGTGATGCATACTGATGACTGTACTTGAACGGGCCCTCTGCCAGTGGGCCCTTCGCTCTCCCGGGGGTAGGAGTGGGCATGTGGCGAGTCAAGAAGAACGAGGACAGGGAGCAGTGGGCGTGGAGCCCGCTGGTTGCTGTCGGACCGCTCGAGTTCGGCATGAGGTCGGACGAAGTCGCGGAGGCGTTCGGCGAGCGGACCATAGGCGGGGGAGAGCGCCGTGAAGGGCATGAGCACTTTCAAGATCGGGGGGTCATGGCCTACTACACGGATGCTGGCCACCTGGCTGCGGTGGGTCTGTCCGCCGCAACAGGCCCGCAGCTCACTCTGGGAGGCATTCCCTTGGTCGGACAACCGGTCGAACAGGCGCGGTCCCAAACGGTGCAACGCCTGCTCGGTTATGCGGAGGAGCAAGGTCTGCGGTTCTCCTGGCTTCCATCCGGAGACCCGGCACTGCAGCAGCTCGGTCTTGTCGTGCGCAGAGTGCAGGTTGGCGACGCTGTTCTGAGTCGCCCGTTGCTCATGTACAGCGGATGGTCCTGGGGCGGCATGTGGGAGGAGTTCATCCCGGGCCAGGAGTGGATGACCAGTCCTTGACAGCCAGGCCGCAGGATCGCGGACGGCAGCGGTACCGGTCCCAGCCACCTGCTGCTTCCTGAACTGGGTTGAGGACGGGGCTGGCGCTGGCAAGCGTTTGCATGGCCCTTTTTCCCCGGCCGCCGGTTGGGTCGTGACCACCCCCGCGCAGACCGGGAGGTTTATGCCGTTGGGTTTCCAGTGCTGGAGGCTTCGCCACCGGCCCCGTCGAAGCGGACCTTAGCCGGGGCCACTGACATCGCCGCCGGCACCCGACAGACCACCCCCGGCCCCTCACCGCTGCCAGCCGGCCCGCGGCAGCGGGCCCAGGTCCTGGAGGCGAAGCCGGAAGGACCAGGAGTGGGAGCGTCAGCGGACGCCCCAACGGGCCGAAGGCCCGTCGATGACCGCGCTTGCGCGGTCATCTGGTGATGCGTCAGCGCCACCGGCCCGGCGCTTGCGCCGGGCCTTCCCCTGGACGTCCGCTTGCGGACGTCGATTCCCGCGCGAGCGCGGGAATCTGGCGAAGCGTCAGCGAAGCCCGCCCGGAGCGCAGCGAAGGGCTTCCCTCCTGAGCGCGCCAGCGCTCAGGT